>DASXTN010000300.1:0-7842 GCA_036505435.1 Thermoanaerobaculia bacterium
GGAGGAGCTCCTCGATCAGCACGCCTGGCCCGGAAACGTGCGGGAGCTCTGTCACGTCGTCGAGAAGGCGACGCTCACCGCTGACTCGCCGATGATCTCGGCAGCCGACCTGCCGTTTGGCGAGCTCGGCTCGCCCGAATCACTCCTCACGTCCGCCGTCGAACGGCGATGGACCCTGAAGGAGCTTTCCGACGCTTACATCGACGAAACGCTCCGGCGCGCGGGCGGGAACCGGTCGCTCGCCGCCAAGCGCCTCGGTGTTTCGCGGAAGTTCCTCTGGGAACGCTCAAGAAACCGGACGAAAAAACCGGGCTGAAGCCCCAACCCGGTGCGGAAGAAATAAGCCGGCGCGGCAAGGGGTTTGCTCTGTTCCGGTGTACCGGATCCGAGAGTGATCGGGGCCACCGCCGGGATCGAGTATCATCGCGGGTTCTAAAAACCGTCCCGGCGAATCCGGACGGGGTCAGAGAAGGAGAACACCGAATGCCGAGCACGGCGCGCGTCCCGAAGAGAAACAAGCGCGAGCTGGAGAAGTACCGGCGGCTTCTGGAGCAGAAGAAGGCGGAGCTCTCGGCCGAGCTCGCGAAGGCGCGCGATGCGGAGGAGGAATCGAACGAGGAGTCGACGCAGGACATCGCTGACAAAGCCGTCTCGTCCTACACCCGGGAGTTCCTCTACTCTCTGACCGACAGCGAGCGCACCGCGCTCCTCCGGATCGACGAGGCGATCGCACGAATCGACGACGGCACGTACGGGTCGTGCATGAATTGCGGCGTGCCGATGAGCGAGAAGCGGCTCGCGGCTGTTCCGTGGACTCCCCACTGCGTCGACTGCCAAGAGCTCGCCGAGAAGGGGCTGCTCGAGGGCTAACCGGCCCCAAGACTTGCGAGAGTCCTCGCGCAGCTCTCAGGGTCCAATCTTCGTTCCGGGGGAGGACGACCCGGAGCATCCGCCGATAGTGCCATTCGGCGCGAAGTAAGCTTCGCGGCCGGATGCCGAAGAAAGAGTTCAGCGAGGACGCCGTTCCGGCGTTCGATCACGCGCCGTCGGTCGTCGCGGTGGTCGGGCAGCTCGACTTCTTCGTCGAAGACGCCGCGGCGCGAGCGAGAGGGAAGCTTGCCGAGGGGGACGTCGAAGTTCTTCGGTTCGACGACGAAGCGGCGCCGGGCGCGGTCGCCGAGGCGCTGCTCAACCGCTCGCTCTTCTCGCCGCGAAGGCTCGTAGAGATCGACATTTCGAGAGTCCTCGGCACGGACTCGCCCGGGGAACTCGCCGAGCAGGCACTCGAAGCATGGTCGCGGGCGAACCCCGCCGGCCGTCGCGACGCCTTTCGCCGAATGCGGAGGCTCCTCTCGGCTCTGGATCTCGCCATCGAAGGCGATCCCGGCGAGACGGCTTCCGCGGTGGCCCGGAAGATCCGCCGGAAGGATCTCGCGGAGCCGCTCGGCGAGATCTTCCGGGAAATGCCGGAGGAGAGGGGTGCCACGGGTGCGACGCTCACCTCCACGCTCCGCCTCGTCCTCGAACGACCCAATGACGGCCTCGTCGCGCTGCTCACCGCGGCCGATCCCCCGGCCGGGTCGGAGCTCCTCGCCGACGTCGCGAAGATCGGTCTTCTCTTCGTCGTGCGGATCGGCGAGGACCGCAAAGAGATCGAGCCGGCGCTCCGGCGGCTCGCGGCGACGCGCGCGCGGGAGCGGGAGGTGCGAATCGACGGAGAGGCCGTCTCGCGGCTCCTCATCCGCACGGACGCGCGGCCGGCCCTCTTCGCCGCGGAGCTCGAGAAGCTCCTCGATTGGGCCGGCGAGGGCGGCCGGATCACGGCACTAGACGTGGGCGAGCAGGTCGCCGACGAAGCCTCGGAGGACTTCTACCAGTTCCTCGATTTCGTCGCGAAGCGCGACGCCGGGGAGGCTCTGAAGCGGCTCGAACGGCTGTTCTCCGGGCGCGAGATCCGCGCGGGCAAGCGCTCGTTCGACCCGGACGACGGCTGGCCGCAGATTTTCCTCGGGATGTTGACGAGCGAGATCCGCCGGATGCTCCTGATCCGCTCGCGCCTTGAGGAGAGCGGCGCCCCCGCGTTCGAGCCGACGATGAGGTGGGAGTCGTACAAAGCCCGCGTCGCTCCGTTCCTGGACGAGCCCATCGCGCCCTTCGGCAAGTCCCCATTCGGGGGGAGCGCGGAGGCCTACCCCGTCTTTCGAGCGGCCGTCGGAGCTGCGAGGTTCACGTCGAAGGAGCTCGCGCGTGCTCTCGCCACCGCCGCCGATGTCGACGTGAAGCTGAAGAACTCCGCGCCCGTCCTGGAGACGTTCACGGCATACGTCGGTGGATTGATTTCCGGCAGCTAAGATACCCGCGCTTGCCCGTCCAGATCGATCTCTCCGGCAAGAGCGCGCTCGTGACCGGCGGCTCGCGCGGCATCGGCCGCGCCGCGGCGGACATCCTGGCCCTGGCGGGAGCGCGCGTCGCCGTCAACTACCGCAGCGACGACGCCGGCGCCGAGGACTTCGTGCGCCGGACGCGCGCAGGCGGCGGCGAGGCCCTCGCTCTCGCCGGCGACGTGGGTCAACCGCGCGAGGCGAAGCAACTCGTGCGCGACGTAGTCGCCGCCTGGGGTCGCCTCGACATCCTCGTGAACAACGCCGGGATATGGGAAGAGGACGAGGCGGGATCGGGCGACCTGGACGTCTGGGACCGGACCTTCGCGATCAACGTACGCGGCGCCCACGTCGTCACCGACGCCGCGATCCCGCACATCGAGCGCGAGCGCGGCGCGATCGTCTTCGTGTCCTCGACCGCCGGCCAGCGCGGTGAGGCGCGGCACTCCGCCTACGCCGCGACGAAGGGCGCTCTCATCTCCTACGCGAAGTCGCTCGCGACAGAACTCGGTCCCCGCGGGATCCGCGTGAACTGCGTCGCTCCGGGTTGGGTCGAGACCGACATGACTGCCGGGGCACTCGCTGACCCGGAGGCGCGCGCGGAGATCGAACGCTCGATTCCGCTCGGCCGTGTCGCGCAGCCCGACGACGTCGCCGGCGCGATTCTCTTTCTCGTGTCGGATCTCGCACGGCACGTGCAGGGGGAGGTCCTGAACGTGAACGGCGGAAGCGTACTGGTGGGATAGTCGGAGAAAGAATGGAGAAATTCGATCGGAGGGATCTGCGCTTTCTCGCGACATGTGTCGCGGTGATCGCGATTGGCGCGGCGCTGACCGGCCTTCTCTTCAAACGAGCCTTCCCGGAAGCGTCGATCGAGTTTCTGGTCAACCGATCGCAGGCGCGAGAGCGGGGCGAGAAGTTCCTTCAGGATCATGAACGAACCGTCTCCGGACTTCGATTCGCCGGCCGTTTCGACGTCGAAGAGGAGCCGAAGGTCTATCTCGAACGGGAGCTCGGTCTGGAGCGCGCCGGGAAGTTCTACGGGACCGACGCTAAGGTCTGGCGCTGGAAAATGCGCTGGTTCCGTTCCGGGGTCAAGGAAGAGGAGCGGGTCGAGATCACGCCGCGAGGCGACGTCGCCGCCTTCGAATCGATCCGGCGCGAAGACGCGCCGGGGGAGCGGCTCTCGAAGGAGGAGGCCCGCCAGCGCTCGCGCGACTTCTTGAGGAAGCTCGGCCTTCCCGCGGCAACGCTGAGACCGATCGAGGTCTCGCCGGTCACGCGGCCGAAGCGCATCGACTGGATCTTCGTGGACGAGAAGCCGGACTTCCGGATGGCCGAAGCGACCGTCCGTTATCAGACGACGGTCTCCGGCGGCGAGGTCACCGGCTTCAAAGAGGTCGTTCACGTTCCCGAGTCGTGGTTGCGCGACTACCGGCGTCTCCGGTCCAAAAACGAGACCGCGGGCACGTTCGCGACGTTCGGCTTCTTCGTGACGCTCGTCGCGATGCTCGGGGTTCTCGTCGCCAAGATCGTCCGCCGCGACGTTCGTTGGAAGCTCGTCGCGGCCTTCGGCGCGATCGCTTTCGTGCTTGCGTTCCTGTCGACGTTGAACGTCCTTCCGCTGACGCTGTACGACTACGAGACCTCGAGCCCGCTCTCCAGTCATCTGACGAAGCAGCTCGTCCTCGGATTCCTCGGCGCAATCGCCACCGGCGCGGCGATCGCCGTCGTGGTCGCGGGAGCCGAACCGATCTACCGCGAGCGGTTCCCGCGACAGCTCTCGCTCGCCGGCATGTTTTCGCGGCGAGGCATCCGCACGAAGAGGTTCTTTCATGGGGTCGTTCTGGGTTACGCCCTGACGGCGTTCTTCTTCGCCTATCAGGCGGTTTTCTACGTCGTCGCGGCGCGGCTCGGCGCGTGGGCGCCCGCGGACATCCCTTACAGCGACATGCTGAACACCGCGTTCCCCTGGGCGACGGTCCTCCTGATCGGTTTTCTGCCCGCGGTCTCGGAGGAAGGCATCAGCCGGATGTTCTCGATCTCCTTCCTGGACCGTCTCGGAGCGGGGCGCCTCGTCGCGATCGTCGTCCCGGCCATCATCTGGGGATTCGGCCACGCGGCCTATCCGAACCAGCCCTTTTACATCCGCGGCATCGAGGTCGGTTTTGCCGGCATCCTGATGGGCATTCTGATGCTCAAGTACGGCGTGCTTCCGCTTCTCGTCTGGCATTTCACCGTGGACGCGACGTATACGGCGCTCCTGTTGCTTCGTTCCGGTAACGCCTACTACGTCGTCTCCGGGGCGATCGCCGCCGGGATCCTGCTCCTGCCGCTCGCCGCCGCTTTGATCTCCTATCGGACACGGGGAGGCTTTCTCTCCGAAGAGGGTCTGACCAACGGAGACGAAGGCTTCGTGCCGACCCCGCCGTCGGCGGCGCTCGCGCCGGAGGAGGTGCCCGGAGTCCGTCGCGTGCGGCCAGGTGTGCTCGCGCTGGCGGCCGTCGTTGCAGTCGTCTTGGCGATTTCGTTCTTCCTGCCCGCGCACCGGCCCGACTCGCTCGCCGAAGATCACGTCGGTCGCGCTCGGGCCGAGGCGGTCGCCCGACGATTCCTTCAGGCAAACGGCGCCGCTCCGGATCGATTCCACATGGTCTCCTATCTCGGAACGGGCTTTCCCGAAGACGAGGAGGTCCGGAGAGAGAAGCCACAAGAGAGCGGGCGCATCCCGGGCTTCTCGGAGCCGGCCGCCCGGTACGTGCTCGCCCGAGGCGGCGTAAACGCCTTCGAGTGGCTCGCGAAGGAGCATCTGCCGCTCGCGTACTGGGTGGTCCGCTTCTTCGAGCCGGAGAAGAAGGAGGAGTGGAAGGTCCTCGTGGACGCGCGCCGGGCCCGCGTCGCTGCCTTCGTCAACCCGAAAGAGGAGGCCGCGCCGGCAGCCGCTGCGCCCGGCGCAGACGCCGCTCGATCTCGGGCGTTCGCCGTCGCGGCGAGGCTCGGATATCCCGCCTCCGATTACGCGGCCGTCGACATCGGCACCCAGGACCGCCCGAAGCGCACCGATACGACCGTCGTGCTCGAATCTGCGAAGGCTGCGGTCGGCGACGCGAAGCCCCGCCTCACCGCCGTCTTCCACGGCGCGCGCCTGGCAGCGCTCCTGCCGACGATCAAAATTCCCGAAAGCTTTCTGCGCGAGTATCGCCGGCGCAGCGCGGCCGAATGGGTCCTTCTGGCCGCGAAAATCGTCGCGATCGGCGGCTTCGTCGGCCTCGGCGTCATTCTCTTTCTTCGGCTGGTCCGCGGCGGCGGTTTCCGATGGCGCCGCATCGTCGGGCCGATGCTCGTCGCCCTCGTCGGAATCGCGCTGGCGCTCGCGAACTCGATTCCGAGCGTCGGCCGGGCTTACCAGACCGAGCAGCCCTATTCGCTTTTCCAGATCGGGGTCGCGATCTCGCTCACGATTGGAGCAATCGCGTTTCTCCTGGCAGCCGGGCTCGGTTTCGTTCTCTTCTCCGGTGCGCGCCCGGGCTGGCGCGCGGCTCTTCGCCGCAGCGGCTCGCTCGCCGATGCGCTTGCGCGCGCGGTGATCGCGGCCGCAGGCACGGCTGCCCTTGCGCGATCGATCTCGGTGGCTTCTTCCCGATTCCCGGCATTGTTCGAGCCGGACCCGAGCCTCCCGCGCTCCCTCGAGCGCCTGCTGCCCGGATATGCCGGATTCTGGTCGGCGGCGACCGCCACGTTCTCGCTCGCGGTCGTCGCCGCGACGGTCGCTCTGGCTGCGCGCCAACCGACGTTCCGAAAGCCGGCCTGGAAGGCCCTCGCCGTCGCCGGCGTTCTCCTCGCGCTCGCGCCGAACGGCGCGCACTCGGCCGGGGAGTTCGCCGCGGGTTACCTCCCGGAGATCGCGATGGCTGCCTGGCTCGGGCTCGTCGCCTTCGGCCTGCTCCAGGATCACGCAGCCGCATGGGTGCTGTTCGGGGCGCTCTATTTCGGCGGTGTCCGATCGGCGGAGCTCTTTTCGCAGCCGGCGGCGGCGGATCGCTCTGCCGGGTGGGCGGTCGTCGTCCTCGTCGTCCTGGCATCGGCCGCGCTCGTCGCCGGACGGCGCGAACCACTCACGTTGCCGGTGGAGATGCCGGCGACGGAGCTGCCCCGGTTCGACACGTGATGTCGGTGTGGCCGTGTGCGCTGGCACTCTTTGGCGTCGTTCTCGATACCGCGAAGCCGCCGGAAAGCGTGCACGCACCCTCGCCAGGATCGAACGTGGGCATCGTTGCGAGCGTTCCCGCCGAGACCCTGCTCGGCGGCGGCATCCTTCTGCAAGCCCGCGTCAACGGTTCGGGCCCGCACACGTTCGCGCTTGACAGCGCCGGCGGCTCCGGGTTCATCGTCGATGCGCGACTGGCAAAGACGCTCGGACTTGCCCTGCAGGGGGAAGCGCTCTCCTCCGGCGCCGGTGGCAATCAAGTTCCCGTTTCGTTCGCGAAGAACGTGGTTCTCGATCTCTCCGGGGTCCTCGTTCGACCCCGAACCGTCGCCGTCATCGACCTCGCGTCGCTCGAACCCCTGTCGGGTCGGACGATCGCCGGCATCGTCGGCTACGGCTTGTTCGCTCGTTACGTCGTGAAGATCGACTACGCCGCGCATCAAGTCGATCTTTATTCCTTCGATGCGTATCAGTATTCGGGCGAGGGGACGAGCGTGCCACTCCGGACCGAAAGGGATCACTTTTACGTCGCGGCACGTGTGCGCATGCCGGGTCGCGCTCCGATCGACGGGAAATTCATGATCGACACCGGCGCCCCGATGACGACGATCGCCTTCAGCACGCCGTTCGTCGAGCGATTCCGCTTGCTCCCGAACGTGAAGGGACGAATCGTCGACCGATCGTTCGCCGGTCTGGGCGGTGAAACGACTCAGGTCCTCGGCCGGGCGAACGAACTGGACTTCGGCGATTTGCGAATTCGGAACGCGACCGTCACGTTCGCGCAGGACACGGCAGGCACGCTGGCGAGCGCGGATTTCGACGGGATAATCGGCGGCGAGCTCTTGCGTCGATTCAACGTGATCTTCGATCCACCGCGACGTCGCCTCATCCTGGAGCCCAACGGCCATTTCAACGAACCTTACGAGCACAACATGAGCGGGATTGCTCTCCGCGCGGAAGTTCGCCGCGGAGGCACGCTCACAATCCATCGCATCATCGCGGGGTCTCCCGCAGAAGAAGCCGGGCTGAGAGCGGGTGACGAGCTCGAGGCGATTGACGGCAGACCGGCTGCTGGCTTCACGCTGGACGCGCTTTACGAAATGTTCAAGAAGGAAGGGCGTGAGTACGTGTTCCGCGTTCGACGCGGTCCGGTAACACTGCGAGCCCGGATCCGGTTGAGACGCCTGGTCTAGCCGGAGCCGTGCCGCTCGCGCAGGAGTTTCTCGGGAGAAGGAGCCGAAAGGCCCGGCACGC
>DASXTN010000301.1:0-6347 GCA_036505435.1 Thermoanaerobaculia bacterium
GGCCTGACCATTGCGGTCGACCACGCCCAAACGCAGCGCGCCACGAGCGGGCGAGACGCTGACCCCGAGCTCGTTACGCAGGATCTGCACCCCCAGGTTCGGGGGCGGCGCCTGACCCTGCACGGAAACCGTGCGTTCCCCCCCGGAGTTGCGGACGAGGAGCCGCATCGGTCGTCCGGGACCCCGGGTCGAGAGCGCGGTCTCGAAAGCTTCTCGAGAATCGATTGGCATTCCGTCGAGGGAGACGACGAGATCACCCGCTCGGATGCCGGCGCGGGCTGCAGGAGAGCCGGGAGATACCGTTCGAACCCGGAAACCTCCCGGCCGCGCGAGCTCCTCGCTGCCCGAGGTGAGAGTTTGGCCGCGCAGGCCGATCCAGACCGCGCGAACCTCACCGAACCGGACAAGGTCCTCGATGATCCGCTTCGCCCGATCGACTGGGATCGCGAAGCCGATCCCTTGGGCGCCGCCGACAATCGCGGTCGCGACGCCGATCATGTCCCCTTGGATGTTGACGACCGGACCTCCGGAATTCCCAGGGTTGATCGGCGCGTCGATCTGGATGAAGTCCGTGTACAGCCTCTGGTTCTCTCCCGGAACGCTCCGACCGAGCGCAGACACGATGCCCGCGGTAACGGTGTTCGAGAGGCCGAACGGATTACCGATCGCGACGATCGTCTCGCCGATCAGGAGGTCCGACGACGTCCCGAGGTGGAGCGTCGGCAACGTCCCGCGAGGGCTGCGCACACGGAGGACGGCGAGGTCATTGTCCGCGTCCGAGCCGATCACGTCACACTCGAGCTCCTGGCCGCTCTTCGTAGTTGCGAGAATCCGGGAGGCGCCGGAGATCACGTGGTCGTTCGTCAGAATGACGCCCTTCGAATCGATGATGACGCCGGAGCCGAGCGACTGCGCGCGGCGCGGCCCGACGCCGAAGAAGAACTCGTCGAAGAGCGATGGCCGCCGGCGGACGATCTGCTCCGCCGCGATGTTGACGACCGCGGGGGAGACCTTCTGGACGACCTCGACGATGTCGCTGCGCCGTGAGGGAAGCGGAGCAGCGGTCGCCGTCCCGGCGAGCACGCCCGCGACGACCAATGCAGCGAGAACGTGCCTCACGGCTGCCGAAACGGAGGGGTGGCGCGAAGCATTCCGATTCGTGTCACGTCTCACGTCTCAAGAAAAAGCCCCCGCTTTCGCGGGGGCTGGAACGAGAGAAAGAGTCGCGGGCTTATCTGGTCTGCACGTCGATCGGCTGCTTCTCCTTGCTGCGGCCGGAAGTCTCTCCGGCGATCTTGATCTGCCGCGGGCGCGCATCCTCGCGCTTCGGCATCTCGATCTCGAGGAGGCCGTTGTTGAACTTCGCGCGGATGTTCTCGCGATCAACGTTGTTCGGCAGCGTGAACGAACGGACGAAGTGGCCGTAGGACCGCTCCACCCTGTGGAAGTTGCGGCCCTCCCTCTCCTCCTCGAACTTCCGCTCGCCCCGGATCGTGAGGACGTTGCCCTCCATCTGGATGTCGACCTGGTCCTCCTTGAACCCGGGCAGCTCCGCGGTCAAGAGAATCCTGTCCTTGTCCTCGGTGATGTCGACCGGCGGCATCCAGGCGCCCAGAGTCTCTTCCTCCCGTTCCCGACCGCTCAGCGAACCGAATGCTCGGTTGAAGCGGTCGGCGAACGAGCCCAGCTCACGATAAGGATCCCAACGAATCAACGCCATACGTCACCTCCAATAGTTGGAACGAACTCCAATGATGCTTTTCAAACTCTGAGCCTTTGGGGCTCAGACTCCGTTTCGATCTCGATATTTTCTCCATCTGCAGAAACCGTGACCTGCGCCGTGTCTCCGGCGGCGAGCTCGTTTCTCAGGATCTTGCGGGCGAGCGCGTCGGCGACTTCCTTCTGGATCAGCCGCTTCAACGGGCGCGCGCCGTACGTCGGATCGTAGCCGCGGCCGGCGAGATATCGTTTGGCCTCCTCCGTCCAGGTCAGACGAATGCCGCGGTCGGCGACCGTGCGCGCGAGCGAGGCGAGCTGGATCTCGACGATCTGCTCGATCTCGTCCCGCGTCAGGCGGTGGAACACGATCACGTCATCGATCCGGTTGAAGAACTCCGGCCGGAAGTGGCGGCGGAGCGTTTCCTCGATGCGCGCCTTCACCTCGGCCTCGCCCACGTCCTTGGCCTCGGCGATCCACTCCGAGCCGAGGTTCGAGGTCATGATGATGACGGTGTTCTTGAACGACACCACGCGTCCCTTGCCGTCGGTGAGCCTCCCGTCGTCGAGCACCTGGAGCAGTACGTTGAAGACGTCGGGGTGCGCCTTCTCGATCTCGTCGAAGAGAACGACGGCGTACGGTCGCCGCCGGATCGCCTCGGTCAGCCGGCCGCCCTCCTCGTAGCCGACGTATCCCGGGGGCGCGCCGATCATCCGCGCGACTGAGTGCTTCTCCATGTACTCGGACATGTCGAGCCGAACCATCGCCTGCTCGTCGTCGAAGAGGAACTCGGCGAGCGCTCGTGCGAGCTCGGTCTTGCCGACGCCCGTCGGCCCGACGAAGAGAAAAGACCCGATCGGGCGGCGGGGATCGGACAGGCCGGCGCGCGAGCGTCGCACGGCGTCGGAAACCGCGCGCACCGCTTCCTGCTGCCCCACCATGCGCTGGGAGAGCCTCTCTTCCATGTGGATGAGTTTCTGTGTCTCGGTCTCGAGCATCCGCGTCACCGGGACGCCCGTCCAGCGCGAGACCACAGCGGCGATGTCTTCTTCGGTGACCTCTTCACGAAGCATCGGCCGGCCTTTCTGAAGGTCGGCGAGACGCGCGTTGTTGGCCGCGAGCTCGCGCTCGAGCTCCGGCAGACGTCCGTAGCGAAGCTCGGCTGCCTTCTGGAGATTTCCTTCCCGCTCTGCCTCGACCGCATCCTGCCGGACGGTCTCGATCGACTCTTTGATCTGCCGGATCTTCTGGATCATCTCCTTTTCAGACGACCACTGCGCGCGGAGCTGGCTCGCTTTTTCCCGTTGCTCGGAGAGCTCGCGGTTGATCTCTTCGATTCGCGCTTTCGACTCCTTGGTCTTCTCCTTCTCGAGCGCACGCTTCTCGATCTCGAGCGAGACGATCCGGCGGTCGATCTCGTCGATCTCCGTCGGAACCGAGTCGATCTCCGTGCGCAGTCGGGCGGCAGCCTCGTCCACCAGATCGATCGCCTTGTCCGGCAGGAAGCGGTCGGTGATGTACCGGTGAGAGAGACGCGCCGCTGCGACCAGCGCGCCGTCCGTGATCCGGACCCCGTGGTGGATCTCGTAACGCTCCTGGAGGCCGCGCAGGATCGCGATCGTGTCCTCCACGGTGGGCTCGTCGACGTAAACCGGCTGGAAGCGTCGCTCGAGGGCCGCATCCTTTTCGATGTGCTTCTGGTATTCGGAGAGAGTCGTCGCACCGATCGCGCGGAGCTCGCCGCGGGCGAGCGCGGGCTTCAACATGTTCGAGGCGTCCATCGCGCCCTCGGCCGCGCCCGCTCCCACGAGCGTGTGGAGCTCGTCGATGAACAGGACGATCGTGCCCTGCGCCTCTTCGATCTCCTTCAGGACCGCCTTCAGACGGTCCTCGAACTCACCGCGATATTTGGCGCCGGCGATCATCGACCCCAGATCGAGGGCGACGACCCGCTTGTTTTTCAGGCCTTCAGGGACGTCGCCCATGTGAATCCGGCGCGCGAGACCCTCGACGATCGCGGTCTTTCCGACGCCCGGCTCGCCGATCAGGACGGGGTTGTTCTTCGTGCGGCGGGAGAGGACCTGGATCACCCGGCGGATCTCCTCGTCGCGGCCGATGACCGGATCGATCTTGCCCCGGCGGGCGAGGTCCGTCAGATCACGCGTGTAGCGCTTCAGGGCCTGGTACTTGTCCTCGGGATTGGGGTCGGTGATCCGGGTCGAGCCGCGGACCTCTTTCAACGCTTTCAGAAGAGCATCCTTCTTCGCGCCCCGAGCCGCCAGTCGCTTTCCGGTCGAGCCGGCACCGGGCTCCGCGAGCGCGAGCAGGAAGTGCTCGGTCGAAACATACTCGTCGCCGAAATCGCGCATGATCTCGAAAGCGCGATCGAAGACGCGCGTCAGCTCGGGGGAGACGATCGCATCCGCGGAAGCGCCCGTCACTTTCGGTCGATTCTCGACGTCCGCCTCGACCTCACGGGCAAGCGCATCCGGGTCCACACCGAGCTTCTGGAGAATCGGGGCGACGACCCCTTCGCTCTGGCGAAGCAGCGCGAGCAAAAGGTGATCGGTCGAGAGCTCGGCGTTGCCGCGGGCGCGCGCGTCCCGCTGAGCCTCCTGGACGGCCTCCTGGGCCTTGATCGTCAGTTGATCGAAACGCATCCGCGACTTCGCTCCGTTATCTCCTGCAAGAAAGAAGCCCCGCGAGGGCGGGGCTTCTTTTCACCGTGGAGACCCGACCTCACGCGGCAATCGACTTCTGGCTCGATTTCTTTCCGCCTTCGATCGGGATCTGGCGCGGCTTGGACTCCTGTGTCTTCGGCAACTCGACCGTCAGAAGGCCGTTCTCGAACGTCGCATGGATCTTGTCCCGATCCACGGCACTCGAGAGCGTGAAGGAGCGCGTGAAGCTGCCATAGGAGCGCTCCATTCGGGAGTAACTGCGATCCGACTTCTCGTCCTCGAGCTTGCGCTCACCCGAGATCGTCAAGACGTTACCCTCCATCTCGATCTTGATCTGGTCGTGTGTAAACCCGGGGAGTTCCGCAGTCACGAGGACACGGTCGGTCTCCTCACAGACGTCGACCGCCGGGTGCCATCGGCCCCCTCGCAGCGCGTCGTTCTCTTCCAAGCCAAGAAGCGACGAACGGAAGAACTCGTGGAAGAGGCTTGGGAAGCCATATTCCGGGGCCGAAAGAGTCGGGAAGAGGCTGGTTCTGCGGAAAGGATCCCAGCGAGTCAGCCCAAGATTCATCATCTCGAAACCTCCTTTCAACTCTTTGGGGCCTCATCGTAAGGCCCGGTTAGAATGTACCCTACTATATGCGCGCGAAGTTGTCAAGATTACACTTGCCTGTAGTTGAGCCAGATTAGCGCAGATCAGGAGACCACTTTGGAACTGGAGAGAAGCCCTAGGCGCTGCCGAAGGGCCGCAGAGGATCCTCTAAGTTAGCTTCCTGGAACCCTTTAGCTCGGAGAAGGCAGGAGTCACACGCGCCGCACGGGATGCCTCCCGGGGACGGGTCATAGCAGCTCGTCGTCAAGGAGAAGTCGAGCCCGAGCCGGGCAGCCAGCCCCACGATCTCGCCCTTGGTCATCCGGAGGAGAGGGGCGTGGATCCGGAAGGTCAGCCCCCCTTCGATGCCCGCCTTCGTCCCGAGATTCGCGACGCGTTCGAAGGCCTCGAGAAATTCCGGCCGGCAATCCGGGTAGCCGGAGTAATCGAGCGCGTTCGCACCGATGTAGAGGTCGCCCGCGCGAACGGCCTCGCCCCAGGCGACCGCGTGCGCGAGAAAGAGGGTGTTGCGTGCGGGGACGTATGTCACCGGGATCGGCTCGCCGCCGAGCGCGTGCTTCGGCACTTCGCGTTCGCGATCCGTCAGGACGGACGCGGAAGGCGATGGGTAATCGAGCCGGATGATCCGGTGCTCCGCCACACCGTACCGCTTCGCCAGACCGCAGGCCCGCTCGAGCTCGATGCGATGCCGCTGCCCGTAGTCGAACGAGAGCGCGAAAACTTCTTCCGCCTCCTGCCGCGCGATGAGAAAGCAAGTGGCCGAATCGAGCCCGCCGGAGAGAAGAACAATTGCGCGCATCCTTCGAGGGTCAACGCTTCTCTAAAGCGCCGTAACTCGTCAAGCCTCCGTGATTCAGCGCTGACCCGAATTCAGCGATTCAGCGTTGGCCCTATCGCCCTGGCACGTCTCCCCAGAGGAGCTTGTGGAGCTGCACGCCGAGCCGAATCGGTCGGCCGGAATCCCGGATCCATTCCGCAAGCTCCGCCGCCGGAAGCGTCTCCCATACCGATGCGAACGTCACGACGTGCTCGCGGTCCAGCTCGCGCTCGCGAACGAAGTCGAGTGCCCAGTCGAAGTCGCGGCGGTCGGCGATAACGAATTTGACTTCATCGCGAGGGCCAAGCTGCTCGAGGTTCTCCGGCAGGTTCGCGGCCATCATCCCGCTTCCGGGCGCTTTCACGTCGACGATTTTGACGACGCGAGGATCCACGCGATCGAGCGGCACGTGGCCTCCGGTCTCGAGGAGAACCGTCTTTCCGTGCTCGAGAAGCCGCTCGATCAACGGATAGACGCCTTCCTGCTCGAGCGGCTCTCCGCCCGTGACCTCGACGAGCT
>DASXTN010000302.1:0-4303 GCA_036505435.1 Thermoanaerobaculia bacterium
TTCTTGCGGCTCGTGATCAAGACCTCGTAGGCGGCCTCCGACTCCGTGCGGCTCGTCTGCTGGAACGACACCTGACGGCGCCGCGCGGAGAGATCGAATGCCTCCGACGTCTCGATCTCGATGTCCGTCCGCTCGGATGTATGCCCGATCCGGTCCTCTCCGGTGAAGACGGTTCCCCCTTCCGCGTAGACACGCACGACTCCCGCGGGTAGCGCGCGCGCGAGCGGCTTCGTTTCGACGCGGTACTGGACCCCGACCGGAATGCGCTGCGACTCCTCCATCGCGCCGAACCAGTACGTCGAGCGCGCGACGTATCGCTTCTCGACGCCGACGTCGGCGCCGGCCCCGAGGGGAAACGTCGTCCGACCCGAAGCGAGCCGCGGCGGCGATTCGACTTCGTAGATTCGGGACTCGGAGAGCTCGGCCCCCTTCGCGAGGGATTCTTCCGCGACTGCCGCCTGCCGAGTCGCCATCCCCATCGGAACCGGCGGTCCGGTCGCCACGCGCAGCGTTCCCGCGAGCAGGCGCAGCCTCGATGGCGCGAAATCGGCGCCGCTTCGGTTGTCGAAGACGAAGAATCCTTCGAGCCGCGCGCGCTTCTCGTCGGGCGTGAGCGACAGCGCATAGCTCGCTTCCCAGGTCACGTCGCCCACGAGATATCGCGAGATGAGGGTCCGTGTGCCCGGGCGCTCGCTCTCGAGCTTCAACGTCACGCCCGCTGGCCGGGAGGCTCCAACGGCATCCGCGGCGATCGAGATCCGCGCGTCCGGCTCGCCGTACACGAGCTCGTTGCCCTCACGCAAGAGCATCTCCGCGGGGGTCGGACCGTGCACCGCGAGAACTTCCCCGTCCGCCGTCTCGCCGTGCAGGCGGTGGATGCGCACCCGCTTTCCCACGAGGCCCGCGAGCCATTCGGCCGCCGCCGCGCCCTGGCCCGGTAGAGGAGCCGTCAGCCCGAGCCAGCGCACTCCCGTCTCCGCCGCGTTCGTCAGGCTCCACGTCTCCGTGCGGGCGGAAGCGGGGGCGCCCTCCCAGAGGAGCTCGACCCGTCCGGCGGCAAGTGAGACCGTCCGGCTCTCGACGACGAGCGCCAAGTTCTGGTTCGTCACGACGAGCTCCTGCCGGCCGGCGGCGGCCGCCGCGCGGGGCACGTCCTGCGCAGGTGCCAGCAGGCCGAGCGAGAGCAGGGCGAGGAACGCGAATTCGCGTCGGAGACTCATCCTAAGATCCTCCAGGACCGGAGTTTACAGCGCACGGGACGTCTCCGCGTGTCTGGTGTCCGGCCGATTTTGGCGTGCTAACATCCGCGCCGTTTTGACCGGCGAGACGCGCACGCGATGGGCCCTCGTTCTCGGCGCCTCTTCCGGTTTCGGCGAGGCCTGCTCCATCGCTCTCGCGAAAGCGGGGTGGAACGTCTTCGGGGTCCACCTCGACCGGAAATCGACCCAACCGAACGTCGACCGGATCGTCGCTGCGATCGCCGAGACCGGACGCAAAGCCGAGTTCTTCAACGTCAACGCGGCCGACGACGCAAAGCGGTCGGAGGTAATTGCGGCAATCTCGCGCGCCTGCGGCAACGAGCCGGCGGAGTGCCGTGTGTCCGTCGTACTGCACTCGCTCGCGTTCGGGACATTGAAACCGTTCTTCGGACAGCCGCGCGAGAACGCGATCACCAAGGCACAGCTCGACATGACAATCGACGTCATGGGCAACTCGCTCGTGTACTGGACGCAGGACCTCTTCTTTTCGGGTCTTCTCGGTCCCGGCGCGCGAATCTTCGCCATGACGTCCGCGGGCGACCACATCGTGTGGCCGGCGTACGGCGCCGTCTCGGCGGCCAAAGCTGCGCTCGAGTCTCACATCCGGCAGCTCGCGGTCGAGCTCGCCCCTCACCGGATCTCGGTCAACGCGCTGCGAGCGGGTGTCACGGACACCCCGGCGCTGCGAAAGATCCCGGGCAACGAACAGATGATCGAACGAGTCCAGGCGATGCACCCTGCCAGACGTCTGACGACCCCCGCAGACGTCGCGGGGGCGCTCGTCGCTCTCTGTGCCGACGGCGCCGCGTGGGTGACCGGCAACGTCATCGGCGTCGATGGCGGCGAGGACGTCGCGGGCGGTCGCTGAGTTGGAGTCCAAAGTCCAAAGTCCAGAGTCCAAAGTAATCGAACCCGCAGGAACTCGGGGAGTTCCCCAAGAGTTCGATTTCGTCCGCGAGAAGGCGGGCATTCGTGAATTCCGGCTTCGCTCGAACGGGTTACGCGTGTTGCTCCTGCGCAACACCGTGGCGCCGGTCGCCACCTTTGCCGTCGTGTACCACGTCGGCAGTCGCAACGAAGCCGTGGGACACACCGGCGCGACGCACCTGCTCGAGCACCTGATGTTCAAGGGCACGCCCGAATTCGACCGGGAAAGAGGGACTGCCGTCGCGGCCGTTCTGGAGGCCCTTGGCGCGCGTTTCAATGCGACGACGTGGTTCGATCGGACGAACTATTACGAGACCATCCCCTCGGATCGGACCGAGGTCGCGATTCGGATCGAGGCGTCCCGGATGCGTGGAGCACTCCTGCGCGACTCCGACCGGGTCCCCGAGATGACCGTCGTCCGCAACGAGTACGAGCGGGGCGAGAACTCGCCGTTCCAGGTCCTCTACAAGGAGACCTTCGCCGCGGCTTTTCGCGAGCACCCGTACCACCATCCGACGATCGGGTGGCGGACCGACATCGAGGGCGTTACGACGGATCGGCTGAAGGAGTTCTACGACGTCTTCTACCACCCCAACAACGCGACCGCGATGCTGATCGGAGACTTCGAGGAAGAGGAAGCGCTCGAGACGATCGGCCGGCACTTCGGACCGATTCCTCCTTCTGTGCGGCCGATCCCCACCGTTTACACGATCGAGCCACCCCAGGAAGGGGAACGACGTTTCACCATCCGTAGGACCGGACAAGTCGCCTGGCTCTCGCTGTCATGGAGGACGGTCGAAGCGCGACATCCCGACACGCCGGCGCTCGCGGTGCTCGGCAACGTACTCGGTGGCGGTCTGACCGCACGGCTGCACCTCGCGCTCGTCGAGAAGAGCCTCGCGCTGTCCGTGACCGTCGTTCCCTGGCAACTGCGTGACCCGGCGCTCCTGTCCGTCTTCGCGCCGGTACGTCCCGGCGTCGCACCGGAGATCGTCGAGCAGACGATCCGCGCGGAGGCCGCGCGTGTCGCGACCGAAGGGGTGACCGAAGCCGAGTCGGCCAAGGCACGGACGCAAATCGAGGCGGAGGTGATCTTCGAGCGCGACTCGACCGACCAGGTCGCGGCGTCGCTCTCGGAAGCGATCGCGGTTGCCGATTGGGAGTGGTATGCGGACTACCCCGAGATGGTGCGTCGGGTCACCACGGAAGACGTCCGCCGCGTCGCCGCGACCTATTTCGTCGACGACGGCCTCACGGTCGGCCTGTATCTGCCGAAGGAGCCCCCTTCGGCGTGACGACCTCCTCCGCTTCGGCTGTCGCCGCCGTCCGTCGCGGCAAACTCCCCTTCCAGCAAGCGGTGCGCGGTCGGACCCTTGCCATCGGCGCTCGTCTCTTCGTCCTCGAGAACCGTTTCAACCCGACTGTCGCGATCTCGGGGTCGTTGAACGGAGGTCCGCTCTTCGCGCCGCCCGACCGCCGGCTCGTCGCCGGGGTCACCGCGGGCGAGCTCGCGAAGGGCACCGAGCGGCGCACGAAGCTCGAAATCGCGGAGGAGCTCGAGAGCCGGGGCGCGAGCTTCTCGATCTCCGCGGGATCCTCGGATCCGGTCGGAGTCGACATCGCAGCGGCGTCGCTGTCGCGGGACGTGGAGGTCCTGCTCGACGTACTCGCGGAAGTCCTGCTGTCGCCCGTGTTTCCCGAGGAGGAGCTCGCGAAGGAGCGCATGCGCCTCGTCGGCGTGGTGCGAGAGCAGCAGGACCAGACGTCCGTGCGCGCGCTGGAGGCGGCGTTCCGGCGGTTGTTTCCGCCCGGTCACCCGTTTCACCGCCGGCAGGCGGAGGACCGGATCGCCGTCATCGAATCGCTCCGCCGAGACGAACTCCGAACCTTCTACGACGAGCGGTACGGCGCAGGGACCTTGATTCTCGTCGTCGTCGGGGACGTTGATTCGGGTCGAATCCTGGACGGTCTAGAGCGCCGGCTCGGACCGTGGAGGCCGGGTCCGGCCGCCGAAATCCGGCGTCCTGCTCCGGTCGCGCCGGCGCCGGGCCGGGAGACGATTCGAATGCCCGACAAGGCGAGCGCGGACGTCGTTCTGGTGCAACCCGCCGACCTCG
>DASXTN010000303.1:0-1835 GCA_036505435.1 Thermoanaerobaculia bacterium
GCTGGGTTCGCAGCGCGAGCTTCACCGCAAAATCGCTGGGCAGTGCGAGAGTCTCGTCGAGTGAGTTCGTGTGCAGCGAGTTCGTTCCCCCGAGAACGGCGGCGAGCGCCTGGATCGTGGTCCGGACGACGTTGTTGTACGGCTGTTGCGCCGTCAAGGAGCAGCCCGCAGTCTGGCTGTGGAACCGGCACATCCAGGACCGTGGATCCTTCGCGCTGAACCTCTCCCGCATCGTCTTCGCCCACACGCGTCGCGCCGCGCGGTACTTGGCGATCTCCTCGAAGAAGTCGTTGTGCGCGTTGAAGAAGAAGGAGAGGCGGGGTGCGAACTCGTCGACCGAGAGCCCGGCGTCGACGCCGTACTTCACGTACTCGACCCCGTCGCGCAAGGTGAACGCGAGCTCCTGCAACGCCGTCGAGCCGGCCTCCCGGATGTGGTAGCCGGAAATCGAGATCGTGTTCCAGCGCGGGACGTGTTTCGCGCAGAAGGAAAACTGATCGGTGATCAGCCGCATCGAGGGGCGCGGCGGAAAGATGTACTCCTTCTGGGCGATGTACTCCTTCAGGATGTCGTTCTGGAGCGTGCCGCCGACCCGATCCCACGCCGTGCCCTGTTTTTCGGCGACGGCGAGATACATCGCGAGCGCGATCGGGGCGGTCGAGTTGATCGTCATGGATGTCGTCACCCGCGCGAGATCGATGCCGTCGAAGAGGACCTCCATGTCCGCGAGGGAATCCACCGCGACCCCACACTTGCCGACCTCGCCTCTCGCCATCTCGTGGTCGGAGTCGTAGCCGTAGAGCGTCGGAAGGTGGAACGCGGTCGAAAGACCCGTCTGACCGTGCTCGAGAAGGTAGTGAAACCGCTTGTTGGTCTGTCGCGCAGTGCCGTAGCCGGCAAACTGGCGCATCGTCCACGGCTTTCCGCGATACATCGTCGGCTGGACGCCGCGCGTGAACGGATACTCCCCAGGCCAACCCAGGTCGCGTTCGGGGTCGAAGCCGGCGAGCGTGTCCGGCCCGGCGAGAGGATCGACTTCCGCGCCCGATACCGTCGTGAAGTCCCGCTTCCACGGAGATCTTCGGGAGAATGCCGCCCGGGCGGACTCCTCCCACCGGCGTCTCCCCTCCTGGGTGCCCTTCGGAACCGTCGGATCGTCGATCTTCTCGTCAGTCATAGAAGCCGCCCGGACATGCAGAATAGCCCAATCCCCTCAGCGGTTTCCAACGAACCGCGTCGCGAGGACCGAAAGGCATGAAAGATGCAACTAAATCCCGAGGCCATTTGGCCCAACGCTAAGGAGGAACTTCATGACGAAACGGATCACCACTCTTCTGGGGATTCTTGCGGCGGTCATGTTTGCGATCGCATGCGCGCAGACCGACGCGGGAATCACGACCAAGGTCAAGTCGAAGCTCGCCGCGGACGACACGGTGAAGGCCTACCAGATCGACGTCGACACCAAGGATAAGGTCGTCACACTGTCGGGCAACGTGGACAGCCAGGCCGCCAAAGACCAGGCGGTCGCGCTCGCGCGCGGCACCGAAGGCGTCGCCGACGTGGTGGACAACATCACGGTCGCCGGCGGGTCGGCGGCAATGCCGGGTGAGAACCCGCCCGCGGGTGGGGAGAGCGGCGCCGTCATCGGTGGCAATGCCCCGAACCCGGAGCCCAACCGACCCGTAGGACAGGTTATGGATGACGCGGCGATCACCGCGGCCGTCAAGGCGAAACTCCTGGCCGATCCGACGGTTGGTGGCTTGAAGATCGACGTCGATACTCGCAACGGCGTCGTGTACCTGACGGGCGATCACATGAAGAGCCAGGCCGAAATC
>DASXTN010000304.1:0-5088 GCA_036505435.1 Thermoanaerobaculia bacterium
CCTCTTCAACTACAAAGCCGCCTTCCAGTCTTTCGTGACGGTACGCGACCGCGGCGAGAGCGCGAAGCTCGCGGTGTACGCGCAGCATCTACCCGACATGGAGCGCAACCTCCCGATTCCGGACCGGCACAAGAACCTGAAGCGCAAGTTCGAATCGCCGATACGCGTCGTCCAGGAGATCTACACCGCCGGCGATGCACGCCGGGGGGTGCACACGTCCGCGTTCAACCTGCCGAACGACGAAAAGGCTCGCGAAGTGAAAGGATCGAAGAAGGTCCTGCTCAAGAACGTGATGGACGCCAAGTTTCGGCTGAGCGGGCGACCGATCGCGGAACGCATTCTCGCGCGGCAGGAGCTACCGAGCCTTTCGTTCGACGCGTACTTCAACCATACGCTCTTCCACGAGCTGTCACACGGCCTCGGTCCGGGCATCATCACCGGACCCGACGGTAGGCGGGTCGACTCTCGGCTGTTGCTCAAGGAGAGCTACTCGACGATCGAGGAGTGCAAGGCCGACGTCACGGGTCTCTGGAACATCCTGCTGGCTCTGGACCGGAAGTGGCTCTCGGGCTTCAGCGAAGCGCAGCTCTTCTCGACCTACAACGGGCTGATGTTCCGAAGCATGCGATTCGGGATCGACGAGGCGCACGGCCGCGGGACCGCGATCCAGTGGAACTGGTTTCGCGAGAGAAACGCGATCACGCCTGCGTCCGGCGGACGATTTCAGACCGACGCGGCGAAGTTCCGGGAGGCGATCCACTCTCTCGCGAACGAGCTCCTGATGATCGAGGCGACCGGCGACTACGGGCGCGCCCGGGCGTTCCTCGAAAAGTACGGCCGCTACACGCCGGAAATGCACTCGGCGATCGCGCGGCTCTCCGACATCCCCGTCGACATCGCGCCGGTCTTCGTGGCGGCTGGGGAAAGATGAGTTCGAGGTTCAAGGCTCGGGAGCTCCGGACTTTGGACCCGTTTTTGCTGAGAGACATCCTGACAAGGAGGTCAGAGTGACGGAATCCGAAGGCAGCACTCAGGGCGCTTCTTCCTCGCCGACGGGCACGAGCCCGGCTGGTGCGCGCCGCAAGAAAACGACCCGCGCCCGCCGCCGCACGACCGGAACGCAAGGGAAGTCGGCCGCTTCGGGCAAGAAGACCGCGTCGCGGCGGACGACGCCCCGACGGAGCGCGTCGCGCCGCCGCGGCTCCTCGAAGTCCAGGGGACTGGAAGGTCTCTTGAACGACCTCGCCAAGAGGGCGAACCGCGCCGGCTCGACGATCGCCGACCTGTCGGAGGAGGGTGCGGACGCCGCGCGGCGAACGCTTGGAAAGGTCACCGCCACGTCGCGGCAGACGATCACGCGGGTCAAGAGAGAGTGGGACCGCATGGACAACACCCGCAAGGTGCAGTTCGTCGGCGCTCTACTCGCGGCGCTCGGAGCCGCCGCGGCCGGCGTCCGGAAAGCCACTAAGAAGTAGCCGCCGTCCTGGACGCGGCGGACGGCCGCCGCTCGACCCGCGAGAGTTCAGCTCTCGGCGGTGGCCGGGCCCCGCCACGGTCCGGCAGAGGAACATGCCTGCAAATAACCGCGACGTCTCGATTCTTTTCCTTCCCGGTCTCGACGAGCCGATCCGCTCCGAGCTCTATTCGACCGAGCGCCTCGAGGAGTTCGGAGAGCAGCTCGGCGAGGAGCACCGTCTCGCGCGCGGTTTTCGCAGGGGCCGTCCGCTCCTTCCCCGCCTGCGGGAGAACGGGCGCGTTCTCCTCGAGTCCTACCGCGCGGTCGCCGAGGCAATTCGGGAGGAGCAGACGATTTCGCCGGCGGCGGAGTGGCTCGTCGACAATTTTCACATCGTCGAAGAGCAGCTCCGCGAGATCCGTGAGGATCTTCCACCGCGCTACTACCGCGAGCTTCCGAAGCTCGAATCCGGGCCGCTCGAGGGGTATCCCCGCGTCTACGCTCTGACCTGCCACTTCGTCGCGCACACCGACAGTCGCTTCGACACCGAGACGCTGCGCCGCTTCGTGCTCGCGTATCAGCGCACCGCGCCGCTGACGATGGGCGAGCTCTGGGCGGTCGCGATCACGCTGCGCGTCGTTCTCGTCGAGAACCTGCGCCGGCTCGCCGAGCGCATCGTCCGACGGCGACTCGCGCGCGAGGAGGCGGACGCGCTCGCGGATCCACTCCTCGGCATCGGGCCGGCGGTCGGGAAACCGTGGGAAGAGAAGCTCCGCGAGCTCGACCGACGGCCGCTGTCGACTGCCTTCGCCGTGCACCTTCTGCAGCGTCTGCGGGAGCGCGACCCCGAGCAGACGCCCGCGCTCGCGTGGCTCACGGAGCGGATCGAGGCGCAGGGACTCACCCCCGACGAGATCGTCCGTCTCGAGCACCAGGAGCAGGTCGCCACCCACGTGACCGTGCGCAACGTGATCACAAGCATGCGGCTCATTTCCTCCGTCGACTGGGCCGAATTTTTCGAGTCGGTCAGCCTGGTCGAAGACGCGCTGCGGAACGGGACGCGGGTCTCGGAGATGGACTTCGCGACGCGAGACCGCTACCGGCACGCGGTCGAAGACCTCTCCCGACGGAGTGGCCTTTCCGAGATCGATGTCGCGGAGCGCGCGGCCGAAAAAGCGCGAGCGGCCGCGGAGTCGATCGCGGGTGGAACCGGCGTCGAGCGCCGCGCCGACCCGGGCTACTACCTGATCTCGCGGGGGCGGTCGGAGTTCGAAAAGGAGATCGAATACCGCATTCCGTTCGAGCAGTACCTGCGGCGCGCCTACTTTGCGGCGGCGACGC
The DNA here is from genome assembly GCA_036505435.1 of Thermoanaerobaculia bacterium. Lineage (GTDB taxonomy): Bacteria > Acidobacteriota > Thermoanaerobaculia > UBA5066 > Gp7-AA6 > Gp7-AA6. The sequence continues at coordinate 2,798 of DASXTN010000304.1, forward strand.
CCGGCTACGTCGGCACGATCCTGATCGTCACGGTCGCTCTGCTCGCCGTGCCAGTCGCCCTGTCGGCGGCGATGGGAGCCTCCGTCTGGGAGCTCCTGATCCTCGCCACTTTCGCGGTGGTGCCTGCGTCCGACGTCGCGGTTTCGCTCGTCAATCGGGACGTCACCGCGCTCGTCGGTCCGCGGAGGCTCCCCAAGCTCGACCTGGAGAATGGGATCACTCGCGATTTCCACACCCTCGTCGTCGTACCGGCGCTCCTGACCACCGAATCGGAAGTCCGCGAGCTGGTCGAGCGAATCGAGGTCCATTACCTCGCCAACCCGGAGAACGAGCTCAAGTTCGCGCTCCTGTCCGACTGGACCGATGCACCGCAAGAAACCGCTCCCGACGACGAGGCCCTCTTCGTCGCCGCCGCCGAAGCGATCGAGCAGGTGAATCGCCGCCACGGAAAGCTTCCCGACGGAGGCCGGCGGTTTCTCTTTCTCCACCGCCGGAGGGTTTGGAATCCGAAGGAGGGCAACTGGATCGGTTGGGAGCGCAAGCGCGGCAAGCTCCACGAGCTCGACTTGCTGCTGCGCGGAGCCGGCGCGACGACTTTCTTTCCGCTCGAGCCGCTCGATCGCACTTCGCTCCAGCGCGTGCGATACGTCCTGACACTCGACGCGGACACGAGGCTTCCTCGGGGCGCCGTGCGCAAGCTCGTCGGAACGATGGCGCATCCGCTGAACCGGCCGGTGTACGACTCGAGGGCGGGACGCGTCGTCGACGGATACGCGCTGCTTCAGCCGCGGGTGACCCCGACTCTGCCGCTGTCCGGACGAGGGACTCTCTACCAGCGGATCCACTCCGGTCCCGCGGGAATCGACCCGTACGCCGCGGCTGTCTCCGACGTGTACCAGGATCTCTTCGGCGAGGGAATCTACACGGGCAAGGGGATCTACGACGTGGACGCCTTCGAGAAGGCGCTCGACGGCCGCATCCCCGACGACGCTCTTCTCTCGCACGATCTCTTCGAAGGCCTCTTCGCGCGCGCGGGCCTTATCAGCGATGTGGAGCTCTTCGAGAGCTTTCCCGCGCATTACGAGTTCGCCGCGTCGCGTCAGCACCGTTGGGCGCGGGGCGACTGGCAGCTCCTGCCCTGGCTCCTGCCCCGAGTGCCCGATGCTTCGGGGCGTCACGTGCCCAACCCGATTCCGGCGATCGGCCGGTGGAAGATACTCGACAACCTCCGCCGTTCCCTCTCGGCGCCAGCCGCCTTCTCGACGCTCATTGCCGCATGGTTGTTGCCGGGAGCGCCGGCAGCCGTTTGGACGGCGGCTATCCTCGCTGCTTTCGCGATGCCCGGCCTTTTCACGCTTCTCACCGGGATCGTGCCCGGCCGTCGTGGAATCGCGAAGCGGAGCTTCCTCCGCGGTATCGGACACGACCTCGCCGTGGAGCTCGCGCGAGCCGGGTTCGCGCTCGTCGTGCTCGCTCATCAGGCATGGCTGATGTCGGATGCGATCGCGCGGACGCTCTTTCGGCTCCTGGTCTCCAGGCGGCGCCTGCTCGAATGGGTCACCGCCGCTGCCGCGCAGAGCGGCCTCGATCTCGCGCTCGGCGGTTTCTATCGCCGGATGTGGGGGGCGATCCTTTTGAGCGGCGGCGCGGGGGTCGCGATCGCGCTGACGAGACCCGGAACGTTCTTTCTCGCGCTTCCGTTCGTCGTCGCCTGGCTGGCCTCGCCCTGGGTGGCGTGGCGCGTGAGCGTGCCCCCCCGCGAGACGGAAACCGAAGCGATGTCCGAGAAGGACCGGAAGATTCTGCGTCTCACTGCGCGGCGGACGTGGCGGTTCTTCGAAACGTTCGTGACGCCGGAAGACAACGACGTCCCGCCCGACAACTTTCAGGAAGATCCCAGGCCTGCCATCGCGCACCGCACTTCGCCGACGAACGTCGGGCTGTACCTGCTTTCGACCGTCGCAGCTCGCGACTTCGCGTGGATCGGCACGCTCGAGATGGTCGATCGTCTCGAGGCCACGTTCTCGACGATCGAAAAGCTCGAGAAACACCAGGGCCACCTGTACAACTGGTACGAGACCCGCCGGCTCGATCCGCTGGAGCCCCGCTACGTATCTACGGTCGACAGCGGAAACTTCGCAGGCCACCTCATCGCCCTCGAGCGCGCCTGTCTGGAGCGTCTCGATTCGCCGGTGCTCGACCCGCGCGCCCTGGAGGGCATCGCCGACGCGCTCGCCCTCGCGAGAGAGGCGCTCGCTGCGATTCCGCCCGCCGTGCGCGGCGTCGCCGTC
>DASXTN010000305.1:0-3108 GCA_036505435.1 Thermoanaerobaculia bacterium
GTCAGGCCTTTGCCTCGAGCCAGTTTTCCCCCGATCCGACATCGACGGCGAGATTCACCTTCAGCTGCGCGGCTCCTTCCATCACATCGCGCACGAGCTCGGAGACCTCGGCGACGTCCCCCTCCGGCGCCTCGAGGACAAGCTCGTCGTGCACCTGGAGGAGCATCCGCGCTCGGGGGCGCGCACGGGCGAGCGCCCGCTCGAGCCGCACCATCGCAATCTTGATGATGTCCGCGGCCGAACCCTGAAACGGGGCGTTCAACGCCATCCTCTCCGCGTTGCCACGGACCAGTCCATTCGAGGCGTGGATGTCGGGAATCGGCCGCACCCGGCCGAAGATCGTCCGGACCTCTTTCGTTCTCCGCGCTTCCTCGAGAATGCCGTCGAGAGTGCCGCGCACCGCGGGAAACTGCGCGAAGTACGACTCGATGTAGCTCTTCGCCTCCGCCGTCGACACTCCGAGATCTTTTCCGAGAGTGTAGGCGGCCATTCCATAGAGAAGAGCGAAGTTGATCCGCTTCGCCGCGAATCGCATCTCCATCGAGACGAGGTCGGGCGAAACGCCGAAGATCCTGGCCGCCGTGGCGCGGTGAATGTCGTCGCCGCGCTCGAACGCGCCGATCAACGCCTGGTCCCCCGAGAGGTGGGCCAGGATGCGGAGCTCGATCTGCGAGTAGTCAGCCACGACGAGCTTCCGTCCCGGCGGCGCGACGAACGCCCGGCGGATCTCGCGGCCCGCCGCCGTGCGGATCGGAATGTTCTGAAGGTTCGGATCGGAGGAGGAAAGCCGGCCGGTTGCGGCGACGGTCTGGTGGAAGGACGAGTGGACCCGTGACTCGGCGTCGGCGAGGTGCGGCAGCGCGTCGACGTACGTCCCTTTGAGTTTCGAGATCTCGCGGTACTCGATCAACAGGCGGGCGATCGGGTAGCCGCGCTCGGCGAGGTCGTTCAAGACTTCCACTCCGGTCGAAGAGACGCGCGTCTTCGCGGTCTTCCTCGAGGGCGGATACTTCATCTTCTCGAAGAGGATCTGTCCGAGCTTGACGGGAGAATTGACGTTGAATTGCTCGCCCGCCTCCTCCCAGATCTTTTCCTCGAGCGCCCGGAGATCGCGATCCATCCGACCGGACATCTCTTTGAGGTACGGGATGTCGACACGGATTCCAGCGAGCTCCATCTTCGCGAGTACCGGGGTGAGCGGGCGCTCGATCTCGCGGTAGATCTTCTCGAGCTCGGGCCGCTTCTCCATCTCGGGGCGCAGCCATTCGGCGAGCTTCCGGGTCCCGGAAGCTCGCTCGCCGAGCCAGCGGTCGGCAGTCTCGACCGCATAACCTTCTGGCAGCGCGCACGAGACGATTCCCGCTTCCTTGTCGGACGTGACCCGGTGGCCGAGCCGCTGAAACGCCATGACCTCGAACTCGGAGCTCCCCGCTCCCGGCGAAAGCACGTACTGGGCGAGACAGACGTCGAACACGTCCGCGGCGACCGCCGAGCCTTCCCGGGCGAGAAGGGCATCGAGGAGCTTCGCGTCGGCGATCGCCACCGTGCGGCGGGGGTCGTCGATCGCACGCCAACGCGCCGCGATCTCGCCCGGAGACTCTTCGGCGATCTCGACGTTCTCGCCGTCCGAAACCGAGAGGAGCATCCGGTCCTTGGCGCGCAGCAGAGCGACGCCGAGCGGCTGCGAACGATCGACAGTGAACGGTTCACCCGGCTTGCGGCGAACGGCGGAAATCTCCGGCGTGACCGCGGATTCGTCGTGGATCTCGGCGGCGAGCGAGTGGAACTCGAGCTCGACGAAGAGCTCCTTCAGCTTTCGCGCGTCGGCCGGCGTGCAGCGGAGGGCGTCCGGCTCGAAGGGGATCGGCAGGTCGGTCGGGATCTCGACCAAGCGGCGCGACACGATCGCGTTCTCCTTGTGCTCGCGCAGGCTCTCGCCGACCTTTCCCTTGATCTCGTCCGCTCGAGCGAGCAACGTCGGGAGGTCGCCGTACTCGGCGATCCATTTCTTCGCGGTGATCTCTCCCACTCGCGGCACGCCCGGGATGTTGTCCACGCTGTCACCCATGAGCGCGAGGACGTCGGCGACCTGTTCCGGCGCGACGCCGAAGAACTCTCGGACTCCCGCGTCGTCCAAGAACTTCTCGCGGCCTGTGTGAAAGACGCGCACGCGCGGCCCGACCAGCTGCAACATGTCCTTGTCGGCCGTCACGATCACCACGTCGAATCCCATAGTGGACGCCTTCTTGGCGAGCGTCCCGATCACGTCGTCGGCTTCGTAGCCCGGAAGCTCGAGCACCGGAATCTTGTAGGCGTCGAGGATCTGCCGGATCGCCGGGAGCTGGGAGGCGAGGTCATCGGCCATCACCGGCCGATTGGCCTTGTACTCGGTGTAAGCGTCGTGCCGCACCGTGCGTTGCGGCCCGTCCCACGCGACGGCGAGGTACTCGGGCGTGTGCTCCCGCAGCATCTTCCGGAGCATGGTCACGAAACCGTAGATCGCGTTCGTGGGGCGGCCGACGGAAGTCGAAAGCCGCTGGATCGCGTGATAGGCCCGGTGGATGTTCGACATCGCGTCCACCAGGTAGAGCTTCGGGGCGGTTTCGGCCATGGGGATCGGATTCTAGTCGGCTGTTCCGAGAGGCCGGAGAGGGGCGCGAGATCGAGGATAGCCAATGAAATCGCGCCTTCGGCGAACCTCAGAACCGAGAGCCGAGAATGGAGAACGGCTCATGTCGGGGAGCAAACGAAGCTGCCCGAGTACGTTGCGGGAGGAGGGAGAGGAACAAAAGAAAAATTGCGCGGTCCGTTTCCGGTGCCGCGCAATTGAATAGAGAAATAATAGCAAACGGGCACCGAACTGTCAAGGGAAAAAACTTGGGCGAGCACCCGCGGCGGAAGACTCGAAAGGTCAATGAGATCGGAACCCGATCGTGCGTCTACAGGCGCGCGCGAACGGCCGCGAGGACCTTCTCGCGCACGCGACTCGCTTCCTGCCCGAGCCGAAGAGACTCCTCCGTGAGTCGCGTGGCGAAGGCGGGATCGCCTGCGCCGCCGAGGTTGATCGCGACATTGAGCAGGGCCGCCTGCACCGCCGCTTCCAGCAGG
>DASXTN010000306.1:0-3614 GCA_036505435.1 Thermoanaerobaculia bacterium
TGAATCCACAGCCAGGCCGCCGGATTCTGTCGGATCGCGGCCTCGGTCACCTCCATGTAGCGCGCGGTCGCGCGGCGCACTCGCTCTTCTCGATCGACTTCCGGACCTCCGAACTCCTCGGGCAGGATGGGTGTCTCGAACTCGAGCCGGTAGCGTCCCTCATTCTCGGGCCAAGTGAATACGGGTACGACGGCCGCGCGCGTCTTCAGTTGAATTCGAGCGAGAGAGGCATTCGTCGCCGCGAGGCGACCGAAGAATGGAACGAAAACCGCCTCCCGGCCGATCACGTTCTGGTCGACGAGAATCGCGACGGTCTCGTTGCGGCTCATCGCGCGCAGCAGCTCCTTCGCCGCTTCCCGCTTGGAAATCGGGCGGTTTCCGAACCGTCGCCGACGACGCGCGAGCTCCTCCTCGAGCAGCGGGTTGTCGAGCGGCCGGGCGACCGGCGCGATCGCCTGACCGAGGAGTCCTGCCACCAGGGCGCCGATCTCCCAGCTCCCGAAGTGCGCGGAAAGGAGGAACACTCCGCTCCCTCGGGCGCGCGCCGCGCGCAGGTGATTTTCGCCGACGACCAAGACGCGGGAGAGGAGCTCTTCACGCGAAAGTCGGGAGGTCTCGAGGAAGTCTACGAGAGCGGATGCGAAGCCTGCGATCGAGCGGTCTGCAATCGCAGCAATGTCCTTCGCCGGCTTCTCAGGAAACGCAGCCGTCAGGTTGTCGATCAGGATCCGGTGCCGCGACGGCAACAACGCGAACGCGAGCCTCGCCGCGGCCTGCCCGGCGCGTCGCGCGGCGGCGGACGGCAGCATGGCCAGCCCTCCGGCTCCGAGGCGAAACAGCACGAGCTCGGCGCGATGGCGCAATGCCGAGCGGCGGCGTCTACGCGAAGCTCGCCCCCGCCCGGGCTCGACCGTCGTACCCGCGGCGGCGGCCGCCGCGTCGGTCGACGTACTCATGGGCTCGGAGAGAAGGCGGTCCGCGGTCTGCCCGCACGTCCCCCGGAGATCCGCGAGAGGAGAAAGGGGAAAAAGTCGGTCTCGCCGACCTCGACGTCGAGCCGCACGGTCACGACGGGGAGCGGCGTCATGCCCTCGAGCTTCACCACGTCCTTTTCGGTCGTCAGAATCCACGCGCTTCCCGTGCGATCGGCGACGCGGCGGATCCGCTCGAGATCCCGACGGTCGTACCGGTGATGGTCAGGAAAGGCGAGGAGCTCCTCCGGCGAAAGGTCGAGCTCGGCCAAGGAGCGAGCGAACCTCGCGGGGTTCGCGATTCCGCAGACGGCGACGAATCGCCTCGCGGTCAACTGCGAAGCGGTCACCGGGGAGCCGCGCTCGTCCCACAGCCCTACCGGACGAATTCGCACGGTGAAGACAGGAGCGCCGCGGTTCCAGCGGTCGAGCTGCAACCGTGCCTCCGGGGAGATCTCCGCGCGGTTCACGCGCGTGAAGACGACTGCGTCGGCGCGCGCGAGAGCGGACAGCGGCTCGCGCAGGCGGCCGGCGGGCGGAAGCTTTCCGCCGCCGAACGGATCCGCCGCATCGAGGAGGAGCAGATCCACGTCGCGCCGGAGGGCGAGGTGCTGGTAGCCGTCGTCCAGAATGAGCAGATCCGCTCCGAGATCGAGCGCGGCTCGCGCCGCCTCCGAACGCTTCTCCGCGACGACGACGGGGACCGAAGGAACCCTGCGCGCGATCGCAACCGGCTCGTCTCCTCCTTCGTCGGCTCCAACCAGCGGCCCCTCGCCTCGGGAGACGACGACTACGCCCTTCGATCGCCGCCCGTAACCTCGCGAGAGGACGCCCGGCCGCCTTCCCTCGAAGCGGAGCCGGCGAGCGAGGAACTCGACGAAGGGAGTCTTGCCCGTGCCGCCGAAAGTCAAATTGCCGACCGAAACGACCGGACACGGCACGCGATGCGACGCGAGCGCGCCGGAACGGTAGAGTCGCGCTCGCGCTTCGAGTGCCCGGCCCCACAGCGCGGAGATGGGAGCGAGCGCGGCGGTGAACCGCTGGCCGGGAAGCCCGCTCGGCTTCACCGAGCGGCCCCCTGCTTCGCGAGCATTTCGCCCTTGACTCGAGCCTTTTCGCCCGAGGGGAGAGGGGATCCGCGAAGCAGAGCGAGCACCTCTTTGGCGGTCGCTTCCGCGGCGCCACGGTTGGCAGAGACGAAGCGACGGGCCGCCTCTCCGCGAGCCTCGAGCCGGGCTCGATCGTCGAGCTCATAGAGGAGATGGCGGATGAGGTCGGTCCCGTCCGCGACTCGCGTCGCGATCCCGAGCTCCTCGCCGGTCGCGGTCACTTCGCGGAAGTTCTCGGTGTGCGGGCCGACGACCACCGGCACCCCCGCCGCCCACGCTTCGATGGGGTTGTGGCCGCCTTGCGGGACGAGACTGCCCCCGACGAATGCGAGCTTCGCTCGACCATAGAGCGACGCGAGCTCGCCGATCGTGTCGAGCAGATAGACGTCGGGTTTCTCGCGGTCGGGTCCGGTCCGGCGCAGGAGCCGGAGCCCGGCCGCCTCGATTCTCCGTGCGACCTCGTCGAAGCGCTCCGGCCGTCTCGGCGCGATCGCGAGGAGCGCCCTCGAAGAGAGCGCCTTCCCCACGGCGACGACAGAGCCCTCTTCCCCCTCGGCCGTCGAAGCGGCGACGACGACCGGTCTCCCGGCTGCCCCAGCCTCGAGACGCTGCGAATCGCGGAACGGCGGGGAAGGTGCGAGGTCGTACTTGATATTCCCCTTCACGCGGATCTTCGACGGTGAAACGCCGAGCGCTTCGATCCGCCGCGCGTCCTCCTCGCTCTGCATGACGAACAGCGAGACACTTTGCAACGCCGGCGAGAACCAGCGCCGGAGCATGCGGTATCGCGGAAACGAACGCTCCGAGATGCGCCCGTTGACGAGAGCGACCGGGATTCCGCGGTCGGCCGCCCGATTCAGGAAGAGCGGCCAAAGCTCCGTCTCGACGAGGAGCACGAGCCCAGGGCGAACCTGCGCGAGCGCTTTCTCGACCGGTCCGGCGAGGTCGAAGGGAAACGCGAAAATCTGTACGCCCTCCGGGACGGTTCGACTGGCGAGCTCACGCCCGGCGGCGGTCGTGACGGAGAGCCCGAGTCGCCGGTCCGGAGCCTGGCGGACGAGAGCCGCGAGCAGACTCGCGGCCACGCCGACTTCGCCGACGGAGACCGCGTGAACCCAGATTCCCCCCCCGAGGTCGGGATAGGGACGGAGTCCGATCCGCCCCCGGAGGTCTCCGACACGGCGGCGGCCTGTCAGGGCCCGCAGGAGCGCGATCGGCGAATAGGCGAGGAGCGCCGAGCCCGCAAGGATCCGGTAGAGAAGCATGCCTTGCCGATTATCGTTCAAGGAAAAACGGGCAGTCGCTTGCCGGCGCCGCAACAAGGTTCTACCATTCAGAAGGTTATCTCATGAAGGACGACGGACCGGGGTCAGATCCCCAAGGGGGGTCAGACCCCGAGAACGCGGAAGAAAGAGGGCGACGGGAAGCGTTGCCGCTCCGTATAACGGCCGGGAGGACACTGGAGACGTCGCGGGGACAGGTCTCTGACCTGCACCCGCAGCAGGTAAATACGATGGAGCTCGTTTACAGCGAA
>DASXTN010000307.1:0-2387 GCA_036505435.1 Thermoanaerobaculia bacterium
GGCCAAGACCAACAAGGCCATCCTGCTCCACGAGGCCACACGGACCGGCGGCATCGGCGCCGAGATCGCCGCGGTCCTCTCCGAACGTTGCTTCGAGTATCTCGACGGGCCGCTCGTCCGCGTCACCGCCCCCGACACCCCTGTTCCCTACTCTCCGCCCCTCGAGGAGGCCTTCCTACCCAATCCTGAGAAGGTCTGCCGGGCGGCGCGCGCTTTGGCAGCGTACTGACTGAGGCCGAGCCAACTCTCCGCTCCCTTCCGGCCGCGTCGAGCGGGAGCTGAGGATGCGGCGCGGCATGCGCGAGAAGAAGGCGCACGTCAGCGCCGTTCGAACGCCGCGACCAACTTTTGCGGCAGGGGTTTGAAGAAGGATCTCGGAACTCGGAAGCCCCGAAGGAGACCGATCGGCCGACGAGTCCGCCGGGGACGCGCGATGGGTCGGAGCTCCGCGGCTGGGACGTTTCGACGGCAGATCACGACCATCTCCCCCTGCTCAACGCAATCGAGCAGCGAGGAGAGATGAGTCTTCGCCTCGTAGACATTGACCTTCTTCATGACCAAATACTAACCGGGTCCAGCGATTCAATGGCCGTGGTCCGGGCCGGACTATGTGGAGGGAGCCTTCGAGCCTGGCAGCCGCCGATAGTCCTCTTCCGTATCGATGTCGGCCAGAGGCTCCACGTCGATGAAGAGCGCCTCGTTCCAGTGACTGCGCACGACTTCGCGAGCGCCGACGTCGCCGGAAAGGGCGGCCAGCTCCGGGAAGAGCCGGCGCGCGAAGAGGACGGGATGCGCTGGAATGCCTTCGTGGATCGGCACGACAAGCACGCGGTCGGGCGTAAAGGCCGAAAGAACCTGCCGGACGCGCCCGGTCGTCAAGCCCGGCTGATCACCGAGCGCGACGAGGACGGCGTCGGCGTCACTGCACTCCTCGATGCCGCGACGGAGTGACGATGCCATTCCCTCGCGCCACCGTTCATTGACCACGAGAGATAGCCTCGGGTCGTGCGCCAGACCCGCCTCGCTGCGGATTCTCTCGGCATCGCATCCGAGAACGACGACGACCCGCTCGAGCCACGAGTCCAGAAGCGCCGAAACGCTGGCGGAGAGAATCGTGCCGCCCCTGAAGGGCAGCAGCATCTTTGGTCTTCCCATGCGCGTCGAGCCGCCGGCGGCGAGAACGATTCCGGCGATCATCAGGGGCTAATGTACAGGACCGCCCGCGCACTCGCCGAGGGGTCCGGCCCCGTTGCTAGTCTCGCGGCGGCAGAATGCTCGTGCTCCCGCGAGGACTCGGTCGAAGTGGAGCCAGGCGGTCGACCGGGGTTCGGGGTACGTCCGCGGTACGGGCGAAGTAGATAGCCGATCCGCCGTCGCGGCCGTCCGTCCACACGAGGTGCGCGGCGCCGTTCCGGTCCGCCGCCAGACCGATGTACTCGCCGAGCGATCTCGCGTTCGACGGCGTTTCCTGGGTGGTGATGCGCAGGTTCGTCGACCACGTCCTCCCGCCGTCCGTGGAAGAGGCGTAGTAGAGATTGATGTTGCCCGTGCGGGCGTCGAACCAGGCGGCATGAAGCAAGTCGTTGGCGTCTACCGCGAGGACGGCCATCCACTGGTCCCCGGCGTCAACGTCATTCACCTGGACGGGCTCCGACCAGGTGGTGCCTCCGTCGTCGGACCGCGCTACGACGATGTTGTACTCGCCCTTGCCCTTGTCCGCCCAGGCCACAAAAAGGCTTCCGCTGGAGCTCGTCGCTGGCCAGGGATAAGGAATGCGGTTCGGGTAAATCCCACCGTAGAACAGCGCCGATCCAGCCACGGGATTCACCTGAACCGGCGCGCCCCACGTTACGCCTCGGTCCGTGGAGGTGCTGACGATGATGTTGCCGCCCGGACGTGTCGCGGAGACCGGGGCCCACCAAACGATGTGGGCCGTCCCGTTCGGTCGCGTGGCGACGGCCGGCGCGAAGGGATTGAGCCCGGTTATCACAACGCTGCTCGGGCCCCAGGTGACGCCGCCGTCTAGAGAGCGCGTGGCGATGATCTTCATGTTGAATGGAGCGGTAGGCGGGGCATTAACGTAGCTTGCGTAGATCGTTCCGTTGCCGTCGCCCTGGATGGATGCCTTGTCGGCGAAATCCGGCCGGTCGTGGATGTTCACCATTCGGCCCCAGACTATGCCGCCATCATCGGAGCGCGAGACGACCAGACCCGGGATCGGACAGCTCCGATAGTCGGTGCAAACGGACTGCGTTCGCGCGTAGTAGACCCGGTCCAATTCGTCCAGTGCAAGCCAGGGATCGGACTGATGCTGGTCGGATGTGGCGACGTCGACGAGGCTCTTCTCCCAGGTACGGCCGCCGTCGAGCGAGCGGCCGAAACCAACC
>DASXTN010000308.1:0-2527 GCA_036505435.1 Thermoanaerobaculia bacterium
ATCCATCGGCGGTCCTCGGGATGCACGTACCGCGCCACCTCAGGACGAGGGCCGACGAACGACATATCGCCCCGCACGACATTCCAGAGTTCCGGCAGCTCGTCGATCTTCGATCGGCGCAGGAACCGCCCCACCGGCGTCAGACGCGAATCGTCGACCGCGGTCACCTCAAGACCGCCGCGCGATACCCGCATGGTTCGGAGCTTGACGAGTGTGAACGGCCGGCCGTACCGACCCACGCGCTCCTGGCGGAAGAAGATCGGAAGTCCCGAGGTCAGCGCCACTGCGGCGCCGGCGAGGGCGATGACTGGCGAAGCCATGATGAGGCCTGCGGCCGCCATGAGCGCTTCCGCAGGGCGGGGCAGCCCGGGCGGAAGCTCCCCGCCCACCTCCGCGCCGGCCGTCAGGACTTCGCCTGCGCCACGCGAGAGGGAGCCTTTCGATTCTCGAGACAAAGGTCCTTGACCGTTTTCGCGACGTGGCCGATCTCGTCCTCCCGCATACCGGGAAAGATCGGCAGGCTGACCAGCCGTTCCCAGACGGAGGTCGCCGCCGGAAAATCCTCGGGACGCCAGCCGAAGGCCTCCTCGTAGTAGGGATGGAGATGGAGGGGGCGCCAATGGACGGAACAACCAACCTCGAGGCGTTTGAGCTCGTCTACGAAGCCGTTCCGATCGATGGTCAAGCGCTCGAGCCGCAGGCGGACTGGAAATAGGTGCCACGAGTGAATGCGGTTCTCCTCCCCCGTCGGGAGCTCGAGCTCGGCCGTGTCCGCTAAGGCCTCTAAGAAGCGGCGCGCCACGTTCTCCCGCGCCCGGCGCATCTCCTCGGCGCGTCGGAGCTGATGAATGCCGATCGCTGCAGCCACGTCCGTCAAGTTGTACTTGAACCCGGGCGCCAGGATGCGATAGTCCCACCGGCTTCCCCCCGTGTAGCGGCGCCAAGCGTCGTGGGACAGTCCGTGGAGCGACATCAGCCGCATTCGATCGGCGAGATCGGCGTCGCCCGTCGTCGCCATGCCCCCCTCACCGGTCGTGATCGTCTTGTTGGCGTAGAAGGAAAAGCAGCTCACGGCCGAGGTGCTCTCACCGCAGCGCTGCCAGGGCGTGCTTGGCGACGGCCTCCAGGCGGCCGGGAAGGCGTGCGCCGCATCCTCGACGATCCAGAGATCATTCTCGGCGGCGAACGCCTGGAGTCGGCTCACGTCGAGCATCAACCCTCCGACGTGGACCGGAATGATGCCGACGACACGGGCGCCGGGCGACACCCGTGCGCGGAGCTTCCCGTCTCGCAGCGCTATGAGCTTACGCCGCGCATCATGCAGATCGATATTGAGCGTTACCGGATCGCAATCGACGAGGATCGGAAAAGCCCCGAGGTACCGGACGACCTCGGCCGTGGCCGCGAACGTCATGGTCGGAACCAGGACTGCTTCGCCGGCCTTCAGGCCGAGCGCCTCGACGGCCAGATGAAGGGCCGCTGTGCAGGAATTAACGGCCACAGCGTGCGGAGCGCCTACTGCGGCCGAGAACTCTTCTTCGAAACGCTTGACCCGGGGGCCGGTCGTCAGCCAGCCCGACCGAAGCGTGGAGACGACCTCCGCAACCTCCGCCTCGGAAATGTCGGGCCGGAAGAAAGGGACTGTCTCCTGCTTCATATCGGTTGCGAAGAGCTCCTTGTCGAAGGATTTTAGCCTACGGGTCTCAGAACCCGCGTTCCACTCTCCGGCAACGGGGACCTTCGAGAGGCGTGACAGAGCACCGGTCGCTTCTCTTTCGCTCTCGAGGGTGCACCGGGTCTTCGCTGCGGCAAACGAGCCCGAATGACCACTCGACGGCCGAGCTGATCCGCTATGCGCCCAAGCACGAGCTGCCTTGACTAGACCGAGGCGCGATTCCGCGAGGCGCTTTCGTTTGAGGAGGTTTCCGGCTCCAAATTGAGGTCGAGCCCTCATTGCATCTTTCCGCGACCGGCCCCTATGTTGGCTCTGAAGCTCACCAAAGAGCTCGGAAGAGTGAGGGCACGGATGGGTGCCTTGCTTCGCTACCGACTCGGACGGCTACTGCCCGCGGGTACAGTGGTCGGTACAGGTCAATTCCCCTGTCCCCTTTTTGGTCCGCCGACCACTAGTTTTCGTCCCCTTTCCACTCTAGGCTACGGCCAGTTTTCGACGTTCAAATTTAGAGTCGGGCAGAAGGCGGTATTACAGAATCGAGGCGACCCTTACTAATTGGCCCCGAAAGTGTCTCGATCTTCGAATAGTTTCTAAGATCGAGAGTCTTCCGGAGCCGGTCTCTTCAGGAGATTTCCATGGAAGACCGGACGTTTCTCCCGTTTCGTTCCTTCTGGGTAGCTGACCTCCGCCTCCGCGGCTCATCGACTCAGGCGATCCGCCTGCACGACGTCGATCCGCCACTCGCCAATGTGGCAGTGGCCGGGAAGAAGACGGGCTCCACGTGTGGTCCGCCGATTTCGCTTTCTTCGAAGGATAGAGAGAGGCAGTCTATGTCTAGGGAGTCCACGTCTC
>DASXTN010000309.1:0-2129 GCA_036505435.1 Thermoanaerobaculia bacterium
TGCGCGGCGACCTCGATGCGAACGAGATCGCTTTGAAGAACGCGCTCGGCGTCGACAACCTGACGCTCGCGTCCGAGGAGAAGGTCGAGCGCGCGACCGGTTCTCCCGCCGGTTTCGTGGGGCCACACCATCTCTCCGGGCCTGGGCTGCGCGTCGTGGCGGACGAGTCCGTCCGCGGTGCCGTGAATGCCGTCACCGGTGCGGGACGGCGCGACTGGCACGTCCGCGGCCTCTCGCTCGACCGCGATGCGCGAGTCTCGGAGTGGCTCGCTTTCGCGAAGGCGCGCGCCGGCGACCCCTGCCCGCGCTGTGGAAACCCGCTCGAGATCTTCCGGGGCATCGAGGTCGGGCACATCTTCAAGCTCGGCACGAAGTACTCGACGGCAATGAACGCGGAGTTCACCGACGAGAAAGGGGAGACGCGCCCGGTCGTCATGGGTACCTACGGGATCGGGATCGGACGAACGATGGCGTCGGCGGTCGAGCAGCATCACGACGACGACGGAATCGTGTGGCCGCTCCTCCTCGCGCCGTTCGAGATCGAGATCGTGTCGCTGAACCCGTCCGACGACGCCGCCCGCCGCGAGGCGGACGCGCTCTACGAGACGCTCCTCTCGCGGGGAATGGACGTGTTCTACGACGACCGTGACGAGCGGCCCGGCGTGAAGTTCAAGGACGCAGACCTCCTCGGGTTCCCGATCCGTGTCAACGTCGGCGGACGCGCCCTGAAGGATGCCAGGATCGAGATCGTGACGCGGCGCGACCGGAACGTGCGGACGGTGCCCGTGCGCGATGCAGCGACGGCGATTCGTGACGTGCGGGAAGAGCTCGCACCCGCTCTCCCTCTTCCCCCCGGAGAGGGCCGCGGTGAGGGCGGGGATCAGCCGCGCCTCGAAGAGGCGCCGCCCCTTTCTCCCTCTCCCTCAGGGGAGAGGGGCGGGGTGAGGGGCTAGCTTGAGGCGCATCACCCGCGAAGAGGCCCTCGAGTATCACTCGCGCGGCCGCAAGGGGAAGGTCGAGGTCGTTCCGTCGAAGCCCTGCCGCACACAGGAAGACCTCTCGCTCGCTTACAGCCCGGGAGTGGCGGAGCCGTGCCTCGAGATCGCACGCGATCCGGAGACGATCTACGACTACACCGCGAAAGGAAACCTCGTCGCCGTGATCTCGAACGGGACGGCGGTGCTCGGGCTGGGCGACATCGGTCCGCTCGCCGCGAAGCCGGTCATGGAAGGGAAAGGAGTTCTCTTCAAGCGCTTCGCCGACATCGATGTCTTCGACATCGAAGTGGACGCGAAGGATCCGACCGCCTTCATCGACACCGTGGCGCGAATCGCGCCGACCTTCGGCGGCATCAACCTGGAGGACGTCAAGGCGCCCGAGTGCTTCGTCATCGAGGAGGAGCTCAGAAAGCGGCTCAAGATACCCGTCTTCCACGACGACCAACACGGAACCGCGATCATCTCGGCGGCGGCGCTTTTGAATGCGCTGGAAATCGCAGGCAAGGAGATTGGAGACGTCAAGGTCGTCTTCCTCGGCGCGGGCGCCTCGGCGATCGCATGCGCCCGCCTCTACCTGTCCTACGGGGTACAGAAGGAGAACCTCCGGATGGTGGACAAATCCGGCGTGATCTACGCCGGACGCGCCGAAGACACGAACCCGTACAAGGCGCAGTTTGCCGTCGAGACACGCGAGCGGACCCTGGCCGATGCGCTCGAGGGCGCCGACGTGCTGGTCGGCCTATCGTCGAAGGGTCTCGTCAAGGGCGAGATGCTGAAGAGGATGGCCAAGGACCCGATCGTTTTCGCCCTCGCGAACCCGGATCCGGAGATCATGCCCGAGGAAGCGCGTGCGGCGCGGCCCGACGTCATCATGGCCACCGGGCGCAGCGACTACCCGAATCAGGTCAACAACGTCCTCGGGTTCCCGTTCATCTTCCGCGGAGCGCTCGACGTACGGGCAACCGAGATCAACGAGGCGATGAAAAAGGCCGCGTCGCAGGCGCTCGCCGCGCTCGCCAAGATGGATGTGCCGGACTCCGTCTCGAAGGCGTACCGGGGTCAGGAGTTCCGCTTCGGGCGGGAGTATCTGATCCCCAAGCCGTTCGATTTCCGGGTGCTCCTGTGGGTCGC
>DASXTN010000310.1:0-6817 GCA_036505435.1 Thermoanaerobaculia bacterium
AGAAAGGGAATCCGCTCCGATGAAGAGGGATGGGCGTCGCCGGAGATGCTGGCCCATGCGCCGCCGTGGGCGTGCCACAGATAGCACTCCAGCCGATAGGCCTCGTTGGCGTCCTCGGCCAGGATCCAGCCGAAGAGGACGCTGGGCCGGCCTTCTCGCGCGTACTGCAGCAGCCGTTGCCGCACGTCGACGTCGTCGCGCCCGACCCGCTCGGAGAGCCGGCCGTCGGGGCCGACACTCTTCAAGAAGTAGACCCCGGGCCGCCCCGGCGGGACATTGCGGGCGACGTTGGCCTCGGTCAGGCGGATCGCGGGCTGCACGCGCGAGGCCGCCGGAAGGCCGGGAAAGAGGGAAAGCTGCGCCGGGTTCGATGGAGGCGGTTCGTGGCGTGGCCGCCCGGCGAGCCTCATTGCTGGAACGAGTTTAACCGATTGGCGTCCGACTACCCAATGGCTCGCGCGACAGGCCCGAGGTCGGCCTTGACTCTTTCGGTGCCCGAATTAGAGACTCTCGCCATCGTCCGCCGGAGTTCCTCCGGCGCGGCGCAGGAGGAGGTTCCAATGAGAGGGAAGTGTCTTCTGGCGTTCCTGGCCGCGGCGGTCTTCGCCACCGCTGCCGCCGCCCAAACCAAGATGTCCGGCACGATCAGCTGCAAGAAACCAGATCCGATGCACTCGATCGATATCGACGACGCGAAGGGCCACGCGATGACCGTGGCAAAGAGCACGTGCACCTGGACGAAGGGCTTCGAGATGGCGGGCTCGCAGGCCAAGGACGGATACAGCGTCGCGTCCTCGGAGGTCAGCGGAGACAAGGCGAACGCGCGCGGCTTCCACGTCACCACGCTGGCGAGCGGTGACAAGGCCCACGTCCGCTTCCAGGGAACCGCCACCAGCAAGGAAGGCAAGCCCGTGGGGGAAAAGGGCACGTGGAACTTCACCGGCGGCACCGGAAAATTGAAGGGTCTCAAGGGCAAGGGCACCTACGAAGGAAAGCCGGAGGCCGACGGGTCGATGACGTACCAGATCAAGGGGGAATACCAGCTGCCGTAGTCAGCTTCGACGCTCCTCGCGGCACGTCTCGCGGGGAGGGCATCAGGGACATCGACGGCCGGCGCGTGCCGCCGCTCTCGATCGGCGAGTCCTTCGAAGTGTTGATGGAAGACCGGGAGAAACGGCGCTGATCCGCTGGAGGGCGGTCGTCTTCGGCCTCGCGGCCGACTTCATGGCGACCATGACGGCGGGATTTCTGCTCGCCGTCGTGGGAGGAAGCATTCTCCTGGCGAGCGGCCGGCGTCTCTCGGAGATCCGCGCCTTTCACTTCGAGCCCCCCTTTCTCGCCGCCGTCCTCGTCTGTATGGTCGGCGCGACCTTCGTCGGCGGCTACGTCGCCGGTCGGGTGGCGGGAGCCGCGCACCTGCGGCACGGCATCGTCATGGGTTTCTTGAGCCTTCTCGTCGGGAAGCTCCTGACGACGGGAACCTACCCGGCCTGGTTCGATCTGCTCGCCACGGGGCTCGCGCTACCGGCGGCGATCGCGGGCGCAATGATAGCGAAGCGTCACACGAGCACGGCGTTCACACGAGCCGCGCCGGGCGAGTCGGGTAAGAATCCACCGGCGTAAGATCGTCTCGTGAGATTTCCATCGTTCCGCGCGTCCGCGATCGCGCTCGCGGTGGCGGCGCTGCTGTCGACTTCTCTCCCGGCGGAGGAATCATCGGCGGAGAGCTGTCCCGCGATCGACAATCCCTCAATCGGCAATCGGCAATCATCAATCGGCAATCATCAATTTCGGGCGTTCATCGATCCGGCGACCGGGAAGCTCCGCCCGCCGACGGCGGAAGAACTGCGCCGGCTCGCGGAGGAGCGCCGCCGCTCCCGGACCGAGACCGCCCCGATCTTCGAGATCGTGGTTCATCCCGACGGCACCAAGTCCGTCGACCTCCAGGACGCGTTCCTTTTCGATCTGGTCGTCGAGAGGCTACCCGACGGCTCGATGCGTTTCCAGTGTGTGCCGCGAGCTCGGGGATCGGAGGCGGCGCACCCCATGGCCGCGGAAAAATAGCGTCGTGACCGAACGGCGACGCCGGCGTGTCTTTCTGCGGCTCGCGTTGCTGGCGGTTCTCATGCTTTCGCCGGCTCCGTTGATCGGAGCCGCGCGCATCACGATCGTCAACGCGAACGCGCCCGGAGTCGGCTTCAACGACCCGACCCCCGCCGAGCCCGTGGGCGGCAACCCCGGCACGACGATCGGCGAGCAGAGGTTGAACGCGGTGGAGTATGCCGCCGGACTGTGGGGAGTGCTCCTCGACAGCGCCGTCGAGATTCGCATCCAGGCGAGCTTCGATTCGCTCAGCTGCACGGCCACGACAGCCGTGCTCGGCCAGGGAAGCCCCGCGCAAAGCTTGATGGACTTTCCGAATGCGCCGCTCTCTGGGACCTGGTACCCGGCGGCTCTCGCGAACCGCATCGCGGGCACCGACTTGATTCCCGCTTCGAGCGGCCACATCCGGCTAAAGTTCAATGCGAATATCGGGACGACGGGATGCCTCGAAGGGTCTCAGTGGTACTACGGTCTCGACAACGACCACGGGGACAAACTAGATCTGGTCACAATCGTTCTCCACGAAGCCGGGCATGGGCTCGGCTTCCTGACTCTGGTCGACGACGATACCGGAGCGGAGTTTCTCGGACATCCGGACGTCTTCGAGGCTCATGTCCTCGATACCTCGAGCAACAAACACTGGACCGAGATGACCGCCGATGAGCGCCGAGCATCGGAAGTGAAGACGGGTCGCGTGGTCTGGGATGGCATCGCCGTGCAGGCGGCCGTCCCGACGACGCTGGAAGGCGTGCCGCTCTTGACAGTCACCGCCCCCGCCGGAATCGCCGGCGACTACGAGGTCGGGACGGCGGCTTTCGGCGGAGAGCTGACGGTCGGCGGTCTCGCCGCATCTCTCGTCGCGGCCCTCGACTCGGAGGATGGGGCGGGACCCGCTTCCACCGACGCCTGCTCGGCCTTGACCAACTCCTCCGCGGTGAGCGGCAAGGTGGCGCTCGCCGACCGCGGTACCTGCACCTTCGTCACCAAGGCGAGAAACGCCCAGGCGGCAGGGGCGATCGCGATCGTCATCGTTAACAATGTCTCCGACACGAGTGCCCTGGGACTGGGCGGCGACGATCCGACGATCACGATTCCCGCGATCAGCATCACGCAGGCGGACGGAGACATCATCCGGGAGAGCCTGGACACGGGCGTCTCGGTGGATCTCCGCATCAATCCGCGCCGGCTCGCGGGAGTGGGCCTCGAGAATCGCGTTCTTCTCTTCGCCCCCAATCCCGCGCAGCCAGGCTCCTCGATCTCCCACTGGGACACGAGCGTCCACCCGAACCTGCTCATGGAGCCGAACATCTCCGACGACCTGCCCCACGCGGTCGATCTGACGCTCCCGCTCTTGCGCGACATCGGCTGGAGGTCCGACGCCATTCCGGAACCGGCGCCGCGCCAGCGGCTCTTCCGGATCGATCTGCAGCCCGCCACGCGCGAGGTGGCGCCTCGGCCTTAGGGGTCGGGGGCTGCGCGGCACGATGACGGATCGGACCATCTCCCACTACCGGGTCGAAGAGAAGCTCGGCGAGGGGGGAATGGGTGTCGTCTACCGCGCGCTCGACACACATCTCGACCGAACCGTCGCGATCAAGCTCCTCCGTACCGAAGCCGTCGAGGACCCGGAGCGTAAGTGGCGCTTCGTGCGTGAGGCCAAGGCGGCCTCCGCCCTGAACCATCCCAACATCGTCACGATTTACGACATCGATACCGCGGATGGCGTCGACTTCATCGCGATGGAGTACGTGGACGGACGACCCCTCGATCGGGTTATCGCCGGCCGACGTCTTCCGCTGGAAGAGGCGCTGAGCTATTCCGTCCAGATCTGCGCCGCCCTTTCCGCGGCGCACGCCGCCAGCATCGTTCATCGCGACGTCAAGCCGGGCAACGTCATGGTCATGCCCGATGGGCGCGTCAAGGTCCTCGACTTCGGCTTGGCCAAGCTCATCGAGCGTGTGGACATCGACGAGGCGGCCACGACGACCCCTGCCGGTTCATCCCTTCCGCCCCAAACCCGCGGCGGCGTCATCCTCGGCACCCTCTCCTACATGTCGCCGGAGCAGGCCGAAGGGAAACCCGTGGACGCCCGATCCGATGTCTTCTCTTTCGGAGCGGTCCTCTTCGAGATGCTCACGGGCCGCCGGCCATTTCAGGGGGATTCTCAACTCTCTGTCCTCACCGCCATCCTGCGCGACCCGCCGCCGCCATTGAGAAGCGTCCGCCCGGACGTGCCCGCGGAGGTCGAGCGCGTTCTGCGGCGGGCTCTGGAGAAGAGACCGGAGGAACGCTACACCTCGGCGGCTCCGATGCGCGATGAGTTGGAGGCCTGCCGCACGCGTCTGGCGGCGCCGCCGGTCGCCACTCTCTTGCGCCGTCCCTCCATCCTCATTCCTCTCCTCGCCGGCCTGATGGCGGTCCTCGGCGCCGGCGCATGGCTCTGGTGGCACGGCTCCCGCGTCCGCTGGGCGCGAGACGCGGCGCTGCCGGAGATCATCCGCCTGACGAAGAACAACCAGGCTGTGGCCGCCTTCCGTCTGGCGCGTCGAGCGGAGCGTTACGCGCCGGGGGATGTCGAGCGTGTGCGGCGCGACCTCTGGGTGGCTCCCGTCACGATCGAGACCGCTCCCTCCGGCGCCGACATCTCGATCAAGGATTACCTCGCACCGGCCTCGGCGTGGGAAGATCTCGGCCGCTCCCCCCTCGCGAACCTGCACCTGCCGCTCGGGTACTACCGTTGGAGAATCGCCAAGACCGGTTTTCAGCCGATCGAAGCCGCCGCCCCCAATCGTCTCCCGAGCTTCCGGCTCGACCGGCCAGCGTCGGTGCCGTCCGGAATGGTCCATGTTCCCGCTGGGACTTTTCAGCTCCGAAGCGTCGCCGCGGTGGATCTTCCGGACTACTGGCTCGACAAGTACGAGGTGACCAACCGCCAATTCAAGGAGTTCGTAGATCGCGGCGGATACGAGAAGAAGCAATATTGGAGGCAGCCCTTCCTCAAGGACGGCCGCACTCTTTCCTGGGAAGAGGCGATGGCCGAGTTTCGGGACGCGACCGGCCGGCCCGGGCCGTCAACCTGGTCGCTGGGGAGTTACCCGGAAAACCAGGAGGACTACCCCGTCGGCGGCGTCTCCTGGTACGAGGCCGCCGCCTACGCCGAATTCTCCGGGAAGAGCCTGCCGAGCATCTACCACTGGTACAAGGCCGCGGGTCTGGGAATCTTCTCCGAAATCCTAAGCCTCTCCAACTTCGGCGGGAAGGGGCCCGCCCGTGTCGGGTCGTACCAGGGACTCTCCCCTTACGGCAGCTACGACATGGCGGGCAACGTCCGCGAGTGGTGCTGGAACGAGACGGGCGGGAAGCGGTACATCCTGGGAGGTTTTTGGAACGACCCCGGGTACTTCTTCTCAGCGGAAATCGCGCAGTCCTCCTTCGATCGCTCGGCCGGCAACGGTTTCCGATGCATCCGCACGGCGCCTCCGCCGGCGGAAGCGCTCCTGCGTCCGATCGAGACCGTCTCCCGCGACTTCTCGAAGGAGACTCCGGTTTCCGACGACGTCTTCCGAATCTATCGGAGCTTCTATGCCTACGACCGCGCGCCGCTGGTCGCGAGAATTGACTCGGTGGACGACGCGTCGCCCTACTGGCGGCGCGAGAAGGTGAGCTTCGCCGCCGCCTATGGCGACGAGCGCGTACCCGCCTACTTGTTCCTTCCTCGAAACGCTTCACCGCCCTACCAGACGGTCGTGTACTTCCCCGGCTCCGGCGCGCAAATGACCCGGTCGAGCGAGAACATCGACGTCCGGTTCACGGATTTCGTGATCCGGAGCGGACGCGCGCTGCTCTATCCGATCTACAAGGAGACCTACGAGCGTCTCACCCCCGAGGCCGCGCGTGGTCCCAGCTTCCGGCGCGACATGGTCGTCGCCTGGTCGAAGGACCTCGGGCGCTCGCTCGACTACCTGGAGACACGGCCGGACATCGACCGGACCAGGCTCGCCTATTACGGGTTGAGCCTCGGCGCCAACGACGGCGTGATCCTGCTCGCGATCGAAGACCGATTCAAGGCTGCCGTGCTTCTGGCCGGAGGCTTTCGATTCGCCCACTTTCCTCCGGAGATCGACATGATCAACTTCGCTCCGCGCGTCAAGACGCCGCTGCTTCTGCTCGGCGGAAGCGAGGACTTCCAGCATCCGGTCGAGACCGCGCAGAAGCCTCTCTTCCGACTGCTCGGCGCGCCGGAGAAGGACAAACGCCACGTCGTCTTCGAGGGGGGACACGTCCCGCTTCGGATCGAAACGTTGATCAAGGAGATCCTGGACTGGCTCGACCGGTACCTCGGATCCGTCAAGCCGAAGGGGTAGCTTGGGCGCCGGCCATCTTCTCGGTCTCGGCCCATTCTTTCTCGGAGACGGGCATGACCGAGAGACACGAGAATGCGGTTTCCGATTGAAGGGCTTTGGTTTAATCCCGGAGGCAACTGCGAGCGTAGCCTCTCAGGGTCGAGGATCCGTCGAACCATTCGCGCGCGCGGGCCTCGCACAGACCGAGTCTTGATATGCTCCGCCAGGCGCGGGAGGGATTTGCGTGTCGCTCTCCCAGTTCGTGCTCGCCGCTCGCGTGGGTGCGTGGCTTTCGGCCCTCCCGATCGTTCTGCGCACCCGAACCCTGCCGCTCCTCCTCGAACAGCTCGCCGCGTCCGCCGAACGACCGC
>DASXTN010000311.1:0-2214 GCA_036505435.1 Thermoanaerobaculia bacterium
CGAGGCGCCGAGGAAGCGAATGCTAGACGCGATCACCACGACTGACCCACCTCAGGGTCAGTTGTGCAAGGTATAGGGGTGAGGGGGCTGACTGAGCCCCCTCAATACTTGATCCGAACGACGGTCGGTGCCGCTCTCGCCTTCGGCACGACGACGAACAGGTCGTCGAACTGCTTCTCCCCAATCTCGATCTTCAGAGGATTGCCGAGCACCGCGAGCAGGTCAGGCACTGTGTTCTGGTGTCCCACGACCAGCACGACACCCGAGGCCTCCTCCTTCTTCAGCCGGTCGAGGAGAAGCTGCGGCGCGAGCTTGCCGGACGCGTCGCGTGGTGAGTACGTCTTGACGTCGAGCTTCAACGCCCGCGCGAGCGGCTCGGCGGTTTGCCGCGTCCGATCCGTCTCGGTCGCATAGATCGCGGTGATCCCGGCGCTCGCCAGCATCTGCGCGAGCTTCGCCGCGCGGGCGCGGCCCGCCTCCGACAGCGGCACGCCCGGCTCGTTCGACTCCGTCGCCTTCTCGGCGTGCCGGATGAGGATGATCGCCTGCTGGGCCGTGGCTTCACAGGTTGCGCAGAGAGCGAGAAGTGAGACACCGAGTCGCAGACTCACGATGAATCACTGTATCGCTGTCCCGCGATAGATTCGCGGCCCGATGGGAGGTCGGCATGATGCGAACGTTCCGCTTTCAATTCGCTCTCTCGTTCGTGGCCCTCTCGTGTGCCGCGATCTCCTGGGCCGCCGTGGCTAAGAAAGCTGCGGTGCCGGCGCGCGGCAAGGCTCCGACGGTTGGGGAAGCGAAAGCCTTCGTGGACGAAGCCGAGGCGAAGCTCCTGGAGCTCTCGGTCGAGGCGAGTCGCGCCGATTGGGTGCATTCCACGTACATCACCGACGATACGGAGATCCTCGCCGCGAAGGCGAACGAGAGGGCGATCAACGCCGGCGTCGAGTACGCGAAGAAGGCGGTCCGCTACGACAAATTGAAGCTTTCGCCCGACGTCGCCCGCAAGATGCTTCTCCTGAAGCTCGGCCTGACTCTCGCCGCCCCCTCGGATCCCAAGGAGAGCGAGGAGGTCACTCGCCTCGCCGCTTCGATGGAGGGCGAATACGGAAAAGGAAAGTACTGCCCGCAAAAGGACAAGTGCCTGGACCTCCAGGAGATCACGAAGATCATGGCGGAGAGCCGGGACGCGGCACAGCTCCTCGACGTATGGCGCGGCTGGCACACGATCTCGATCCCGATGCGCCCCCAATACCAGAGATTCGTCGAGCTCGCGAACAAGGGGGCGCGCGAGCTCGGATTCAAGGACACCGGCTCGATGTGGCGGTCGAAGTACGACATGCCGCCCGACGCGTTCGCGAAGGAGGTCGACCGGCTCTGGGAGCAGCTGAGACCGCTCTACATCTCCCTGCATGCCTACGTTCGCTGGAAGCTGCGCGAGAAGTACGGCGACGTCGTCCCGGCGAGCGGACCGATGCCCGCGCACCTGCTCGGCAACATGTGGGCGCAGGACTGGTCGAACGTCTTCGATCTCGTCAAACCGCCGGAAGCCGATCCGGGATTCGACCTGACGAAGGTCCTGAAAGCGAAGAACGTCGACTCGAAGGAGATGGTCCGCTACGGTGAGCGCTTCTTCATGTCATTGGGGTTCGCGCCCCTGCCGGAATCCTTCTGGGAGCGTTCCCTCTTCGTCAAGCCACGAGATCGCGAGGTCGTCTGTCATGCAAGTGCGTGGGACGTAGACAACGTCAACGACTTGCGCCTCAAGATGTGCATCGAGCCGACGGCGGAAGACTTCTCGACGATCCACCACGAGCTCGGACACAACTTCTACCAGCGCGCCTACAACACGAAGCCCGGTCTCTTCCGCGACAGCGCGAACGACGGCTTCCACGAGGCGGTCGGCGATACGATCGCGCTCTCGATCACTCCGGAGTACCTCGTCAAGATCGGCCTTCTCGACAAGGCTCCCGACCCTTCCAAGGACATCGGTCTCCTCCTGCGCCGGGCTCTCGACAAGCTCGCTTTCCTTCCGTTCGGTCTCGTCGTCGACCAGTGGCGCTGGAAGGTCTTCTCGGGGGAGATCACGCCGGCGAACTACAACGCTTCCTGGTGGGAGCTGCGGAAGAGATATCAGGGCGTCGCGCCGGCGATCGAGCGCAGCGAGAAGGACTTCGATCCGGGAGCGAAATATCACGTCGCGGCGAACGTCCC
>DASXTN010000312.1:0-27519 GCA_036505435.1 Thermoanaerobaculia bacterium
GAGAGCGGCCGTGTTCTTCATGGCGATCGCCAGCCACAAGCGCAAAGCCGCTGCCAGCGGTGCCTCGCACTGCCGGAGCGGTCGAACTGGCTGAGGGCAGAGGGTTTGGCGGGGAATGACGGACAGATCGAGCCGGGCGGGACCTGTGTCTGACTGTCACAGATGGCAGCATCGCCAGTACAGCCTCTGACGATAACACTTTTAGAATTAGTATTTCCGCTGGATATGTGACTTTCGGCCGCTATGACGTAGAGTCACAACCGGGGAATCGGGAAGACGAGGCCTCAGCGGCCGAGATATTTCTTGCGGTACAGGGTCCGGCGACTGATTCCGAGGAGTCGCGCCGCGCGACTCTTGTTTCCTCCGGCGAGCTTCAGCACACGCTGCACGTGGCGCTCCTCGAGATCGCGGAGGTTCGCTGGCGCGGTCTCTCCCGAGTACGCGACCTCCGGAACCTCCGGGGCGAGGGAAGGGAGCCACTGCAGGTCTTCCCGGTGAATCACGTCGCCTTGTGAAAGTGCGGCGGCGCCCTCGAGTACGTTCTCGAGCTCGCGGATGTTGCCGGGGTAATCGTGGGCCAGCAGTGACGCGAACGCGTCGCGGTCGACGTGCGGCACCTCGCGGCCGTCGCGCGCCGCGAAGCGCTCGAGGAAGTGCCGTACGAGCTTCGGAATGTCTTCGCGGCGCTCGCGAAGCGGAGGGAGCGGAATCTCGACGACGCGCAGGCGGTAATAGAGATCTTCACGAAACTCGCCCCGCGCGATTCGTTCGAGAAGGCGGGCGTGCGTGGCTGCGAGAACGCGGACGTCGATCGGGATACGACGCCGTCCCCCGACCCGTTCGATCTCCCGCTCCTGAAGGACGCGCAACAGCTTGGCCTGAAGGGGAAGCGGCATGTCGCCGATCTCGTCCAAAAAGAGCGTGCCGCCGTGAGCGATCTCGAACTTGCCGACTCGCGCCTCGACCCCGGTCGCGACGCCGCGCTCGATGCCGAACAGCTCGGACTCGAGAAGCGGCTCCGGCAGCGCCGCACAGTTGATCGGAACGAACGGCTTCTCCGCGCGATCGCTGCGCGCATGAATCATGCGCGCGACGAGCTCTTTGCCGGTACCGCTCTCACCGGTCAACAGCACCGAGATCTTCGAGGTCGCGACGCGGCCGACGAGATCGAGCACGCGCCGCGCGGCCGGAGAGTCACCGATGAAGAGCCGGCCCGCCGCCGAGCGCCCCGTCTCGTCCAGAAGTCGTCGATTCTCTTCCTCGAGGCGTTCCCGCTCGCGGGTCAAGCGCTCCAGGTGGCGCCGGTTTTCGATCGCCATCCCCGAGAGACCGGCGAGGGAGGCCAGAAATCGCGCGTCTTCGTCGTCGAACGACGCGCGTCCGCCGCGCCGCTGCTCCTTGTCGGCGAGCACGAGGACGCCGACGGGCCGTCCCCCCGCCCGAATGGCCATGCCGATCGCGGCCAGCACCGGCGTCCGGAGGAACCGGAACCGTTCCCGAATGATCGCGCCGTCCGATCTCAGGACTTCGCGGAGGAAGTCGTCCTCGGCGACGACGGACTCCGGCTGCCGCCGCGGGAACCCGACGCGAGCCTCCGCCTTCCGAGCCCCACTGTCGCCGAAGGTGGCGAGATAGCCGCGCGACGCGTCGAGGACGCCGACCGCCCGGCCGAGAACGTCTTCGACCAGTGCATCCTCGCTCGGAAGCGAGCCGAGCGAGAGCCCGGCGTCGTACAGCGTTTCGAGGAGGAGGAGCTTGTGCTGAGTTTCGAAGTGCGGGGTCGCCCGGTCCATTACTTCGCCGACGCGAGCACCCGTGCGCGCCGAACCTCGGCCACGGTTTGCTCCGCCGGACGCGTCGGGGCCCAGCTCGGGTTCCATCGGTGGTTCTCCTCCAGAAGCTTTTCCGCGCGCTCGAGCTCCCCGTGTCGGGCGAGCAGGGCCGCGAGCTGCGCTCTGGCCTCGTAGACCATGAGTCGCCCCTCGAATCCCTCCCAGCCGTTCGGCGGAGACGCCATCTCTTCGTAGAGAGAGATCGCCTCGTCGTTCTTGCCGAGGGCGACCTTCGCCCGCGCCATCAGGTAGTTCCAGCCCGGGTGGTAGGGCTTGTAATTCGGCCTCTTGCTCCGCTTCACGATCTCCTCGTAGAGCTTTGGACGGATTTCCAAGAGGCGCCGTTCGGCTTCCGCGGGACGACCTTCCAACAGGTCGCGTCCGGCGTCGAGGAGAGGGCGGTAGAGCTCGATCATCGGGTTCTTCGGAAGAGCCTGGATGCGCGCGAAGGCCGATTCGGCCGCGGCCTGGTCCCGCGAGCGGAGAGCCACGCGAAGCACTTTCGCAAGGTAGTTGAAGCGGTCCATGTCGAGCGGGACGTGCTCCGCCGCCTTGAAGTAGCTCTCGATCGCCTTTGCGTCCTCCCCCTTTCCCTCGTAGGCGACCCCGAGGTGGTCGTACGCGGGGTAGAAGTCGGGCTTGATCGTCAGCGCCCGGTTCAGATTCGCGATGGCCTCGTCGTAATGGCCCGAGTACGCCTGAATCTCCCCGAGACTGTCGTGCGGGTTTGCCTGATCCGGCGCCATGAACTGGTACTTCTTCAAGCTCTCGATCGCCTTTTCGTAGTCGCCGCGATAACCGTGGTGGTAGCCGATCAGGTTGTAGGCATCGGCGTTGTTCGGGTCTGCCTCGAGCAGCCGAGCGAAAACCTTGAGCGCCTCATCGTCGTGACCGAGCCCCTTTTCGTGGTGGGCGATGATCGAGGCAGCTCGAAAGTCGTTCGGGTACCGGCTCAGAATCTCCCGAGCAACTTTCAACTGCTCGTCCGGCCCTTTCTCTCGAGCGGCGAGCTGCAGGTCGATCTGCAGGCGCTCGCGCTCGTTCAACCGGCTCCGGAGGCGATTGGCGCGGCGCAGCAGCGAGAGCGACTGCTCCTTTTCCGCAAAGCGGGCGAGGCCCGCCATGGCCATGCTGAACTCGGGGTCCAGCTCCAGTGCCTTCGCGAAGCCGGCCTGGGCCTCCTTGAAATAGAAGCGGCGCTCGTTCTCGACCGCTTCGCGGTAAGCGCGGTACGCCCCCTCGGACGAGGTCGTGACCTCGCGCCGGTTGGTGAGCAGGAGCGCCGCCGCCACCCCGACGGCGGCGAGCAGGAAGACTCCGAACAGAGGAATCGCGCGGCGCTTCGTCATCGCTCACCGATGATACGGCGCTTCCGGGCCGAGGTTTCGGTTCGGCGGCCGTGCGCGACGGTCGAGAACCCCCGAAGCGGCAGAGATTTGCCGGAGAAAGGCCATTTGCCGAAAACCGGGGACCGGGTCGGTTCTTCTCGGGATGGGACCGGGCGAGGATCGGGCGTCATTCCACCCTCATGAACAGGAAGGTCATGTCGTCGTACTGCTCGGCCCCGCCCACGTGCGCGTGGATGTCCGCAAGGAGCCCGCGGGCGATCTCGTCCAAGGGCGCGTTGCGCCGGACTTCGAGAGACTGCATGAGCCGCTCCTCTCCGAACGGGTTCATCGCGCCGTCCATCGCCTCGGTGAAACCGTCGGTGTAGAAGAAGAGCAAGTCGCCGCGTTTCAAGAAGAACTCTCGCGTGTCGTAGGGCACTTCCTTGAACGCGCCGAGCGGCAGCCGGTGGTTCGGGGGCTCTAAGAACCGGGGCCCACCGTCGCCGGATCGGAAGATCATCGGCAGCGGCTGTCCGCCGATCGCGTACCGCAGGCTCATCGCGTCGGGATCGAGCAGGAAATACCCGAGCGAGACGAACATGCGCCGCTTGATCGAGTAAATGCGGCGGTTCGACTCCTGAAAGAGCCGCCCCGGGTCGCGCGTCGTCAGGGCGCGCGAATAGACGATTTCCTTCGAAGCGACCATGAGAAGCGAGGCGGGAACGGACTTTCCCGAGACGTCGCCGATCACGACGCCGAGACGCCGATCGTCGAACGAGATGAAATCGTAGAAGTCGCCACCGACCACCTTCGCGGGCAGGCTGCCGCCGAGAAAGGAGAAGCCGGAGACGGACGGCAGGGACCGAGGCAACAGACTCGTCTGGATGTCGCGCGCGATCTCGAGATCGCGCCGCAGCTCCGCTTGCCGCGTCATCTCGTCATGAAGGATCGCCGTCTCGATCGCGAGCGCCGACTGGTTCGCCAGCGTCGAGAGCAGCGTCTGATCATCCCGGTCGAATCGCTCGCCGGAAAGCTTCTCTTTCAGCGCGAGGATTCCCATCAGCCGTTCTCGATAGGCGAGCGGGACGAGCAGATGGTACCCCTCCGCGATGACGCGCTCGCAGAACCGCCGGCTCTCCGGGTCGCTCACGCGTTGTGAGAGGTCCTCCGGCGGGGCGGCTTTCCCTTCCTGGCGCAGGATCCGGCGAACCTCGGCGGTTGGGGAGATTCGGTCCTCGCGCCGGCCGCGCCGCTCCAGCCACCCTTCCGCGTCGCGCAGCCAGATCGAAGCCTTCTCGAGCCGCATCGTCCCCGCGACGCGTCCCGTCAGAAAGTCGGCGATCTTTCCGAGGTCGAGCTCTCCGGTGATCGCCTCGCTCATGTCGAGGAGCGCCTTCTGGTAATCGAATTTTTCGCGGAAGAAGAGCTTGTCGAGCGGCGTCTGGAGCTTTCTTCGGAGGACCTCGAAGAGCGAGATGCCCACGAGGAAGAATCCGAAGTTGAACAGCGGGGAGGACGAGAGCCGTGATTCGGCGAAGATGACGTTCGCCATCGCGACGGCGAGGGCATAGACCCCGAGCAGAATCGCCGTCGTCGCCGCATAGAGGAACGTCCGGCGAACGATCACGCGCACGTTCAGCATCTGAAAGCGCACGATTGCGTACGCGAACGTGAGCGGGATGAAGATCATCGGAACGATGCCGTAGAAGACGTAGTCCTCGATGTTGAATGCAGACGGCAACACGATTCCGAACAGCACGAAAGGTGCGATCCCGACGATCGTTCCGATGAAGACGTGGAAGGCCTGCCTCCGCTCGCGGGCGTCGGGAAGCGTGAACGCGGAGTGGGCGAGCGCGATCAGGCCGAGGACGAGGTAGTCACCGAGGAGCACCCAGGAAGAGAGCGGCGCACCGGAAAGGATGGCGACGCGGTGGCCACGCAGCTGCCGCATGACGTCGTACAGGAAGACGACCGGCGGGATCGAGTACAGAAGGTAGAAGAGCCCGGTGCTCGCCGAGAGGAAGTCCTGCAGTTTCTCTTTCCAGCGAGGTGGAGGCTCCCCCGTCCACTCGTCCAGCCGAGCGAACGCGAACTCCTTGGGGCGCGGAAAAATCAGGAAGAAGTGGAGAAAAACGGCCGGAAGCAGGAACAGGCTCACGGTCCCCGTGTTCTGTACGAAGAGATCAATCCACCAGTAGGACGCCGGCCGCAGCCGGCACACGAAGAACAAGAGAAAAAGGACGCAGAGCAGGAAAAAGATGCGCGCCGCACGGTCCTCCGGACGGCGGTTGAACACGAAGAAACCGATGAAAAAGAAGAGGAATCCGAGGCCGGCCGAGTAGAGGTAGGTCGTTCCCCCCAACCGCTCCGAAGAAAGGCGAACGGGCGCCGTGTGAAGTTCTCCGCGTGTCTCGCCACCACACCGGCCCCGCTGGTAGAGGTAGGACACGGTTTCGCCGATCGCGTGCTTGCGGAGCTCCGCCGAGGCGTCCGAGGTCGAGTTGACCAGGCGCTTTCCGATGCCGAGGACACAATCCCCGGTGCGGATCCCCGCCACGTCGGCCGGGCTGCGCGAGGCTGCGGCCCGCACCTCGATCCCGCCACGGCTGTAAGGGACCGGGACTATTCCGTCGTAGGGACGCGGCGCGAACATGTCCGCGATCGAAGCGATCGCGAGCGCGAGCCCGGCGAAGCCGATCGCGAGGTACAGCGCACGGCCTCGCGCGGAATTCGTCATGTCAGCGAGTACGCACCAAAACTGGCAATGTTAGCCGAGGGCGCGGGGCCGAACGGATAGCTGATAGCTTCCTTTCGATGCCGTTCGTCACGTTCGAGGGCGTCGAGGGCTCGGGAAAAACGACCCAGCTCAAGATGGCGGCCGCCCGCCTGAAGGAAGTGGGCCGGCCGGTGCTCGCGACCCGGGAGCCGGGAGGCACGCGGATCGGGCGGATTCTGCGCGCGATCCTCTTGAAGAAGGCGCACCGAGAGCTCGACCCCGTGACCGAATGGCTTCTTTTCGAGGCCGACCGGCGCCAGCACGTCCGAGAAATTCTTCGTCCCGCGCTCGACCGCGGTCTCTTCGTCCTCTGCGATCGGTTCTCCGACGCGACCGAGGCCTACCAACAAGTCGGCCGCCGGCTGAACGGACGTCTCGTTCGTCGGGTCGACGAGCTCGCGCGCGACGGGCTCCTCCCCGACTTGACGCTTCTCTACGACGTCGACCCTCGCGAAGGATTGACTCGTGCGAGTCGGCGCGGGGCGCGCGGAATCGGACGGTTCGAGGAGACCGAGCTCGCGTTCCACGAAAGCGTACGGAGGGCATACCTCGCGATCGCGAAGAGAGCGCCGGACCGTGTCCGCGTTCTCGACGCCCACCGGCCGGTTCGAGCGCTCTTCCGCGAGACGTGGAGAGCGCTCGCGGAGCACTTCCAGCTTTGAGCGTCTTCGTTTTCCCACCGCTGCTCGAACGGCTCGCCGACCGGCCCGACCAGTTTCCGGGAGCGCTCCTCCTCCACGCAACCTCCGAGAGGCCGCTCGAAGAACGGTCGCTTTCTCTCGGGGCGTTCCTGCTCTGCCCCGGCGACGATCCCGAGCTTCGGTGCCAGTCGTGCCGACGCGCCCGCGAAAGCTTCCATCCCGACCTGCTGACGGTCGAACCCGAGGGAGTTCAGATCCGCGTCGACCGCGTTCGGGAAGCGATCGCGTTCGGAATGGGAAAGCCCTACGAGAGCGCCCGCCGGGTCGTTCGGATTTCGCGCGCGGAGCTCCTGGGTGTCGAGGCGGCGAACGCTCTCTTGAAGTCGCTCGAGGAGCCCGGCTCGCGCCTGCACTGGATCCTGACGACCACGCGCCCCGAAGCGCTGCTTTCGACGATCCGGTCCCGCTGTCTCGCGCTGCGCATCGCCGCTCCGACCACCCGCGACCGCGCGCGGGAGTGGCGCGAAGCGGGATTCTCGGACGCGGACGCCGCAGACCTCGCGATTTTCGCCCTCGAGACCGAAGATGCCCGCTCCGATCGGCTCGAGCAGGCGCGCCGGTTCCGTTCCGACGCTGTGGACGCCCTCCGCGCGGGGATCGTCGAGGGAAAACTGGCGGCTCTCGTGCTCCTCGCCGAGAGACTCGGGCGCGCGGAGACGGACGAGCTCCGTGTTTTCGGTGAGCTGCTCGCTGACTCCGCGCTCGTCGCTGCCGGAGTCTCCGCCGAGCTCGTGCGACATCGCGCGGTCGTGGGACCGCTCTCGGAGATCGGCCGCAGCGTCGGCGCGTCGGCTCTCCAGAAGGCCGCGCTCGCTGCCGCCGATTCTCCGCCGGACACCCGGCGGGGAAACCGGCGTCTGCACTTCGAGAAGTTGCTCCTGGTGTTGGCCGTTGCGGCGCGGTCGCCGCGCTAGTTCTCAGCTCTCCAGCTGGACGCGGTTTTCGAAGGAACAACGGGGAGGCCCTCCGACCCGGC
This sequence comes from Thermoanaerobaculia bacterium, assembly GCA_036505435.1. Taxonomy (GTDB): domain Bacteria; phylum Acidobacteriota; class Thermoanaerobaculia; order UBA5066; family Gp7-AA6; genus Gp7-AA6. Next base: position 7,614 of record DASXTN010000312.1, read on the forward strand.
GGGATCGGAAGGATTCGGGAAGAGTGCGGACCTGGGAGCTACCGAAACTGGCAGAAGGTGGGGTCAACCACCATGACAGACGCCGCCGGGTGTTCGCGCCTCCCCGTAATTCCTTCGAGAGGGGTCAGTATAGACCAAAGGCGAACCACCGTTTCGACTCGCGAAGTCTAGGGCGACGAAAGTCGAGGTCGACCCGACAGAAGTCGCCAAATCGGACGGCGGAAGCCCTCCGAGAAGCGCGGGCGCTTCGAATTCAGCGTTCGAGCGTGATTTCGACCTTCTCGATCTCGCCCCGCGTGACGGTCACTTCGAGCCGCCGATCCCGGTAGCCCGGCCGGGACACGAAGAGGACGTGCCGGCCGGGCGCGACGGCGACGCCGGCGTCGGAGGCGAGCTCCGATGCCGTGCCGACAAAGCGGTCGTCCAGGTAGATCGTCGCGTCGGCTGGCCGGACGTTCAAGACGAGACGGGTGTCACCCTGCTCGGCGGCGCCCCGCCCGCGCCACTCTTCGCGCGGACGGCGCCCCTCGCGGTCTCGGTCCGCCTCCACCTCTTCGCGGTCAGGGCCGCGATCCTCCGCGTTCTCGTCGTACCGCTCCCGTGGCCGCTCGCGGTAGCGGTCGCCTCCGTAGATCTCGTCGTCGTCCGTCACCTCGACGGAGACGTCGCGGCGCTTCGCCCAGAACCGGCGAACCCCCCCGCGCGGCTCCGGGTTCTCGTAGCTGCCGTAGCGCGAAGCCCCCGGAATTTTCGGGAGCTTTTCGTCGAGGTCAATCTTTACTCCCGGCCGGGCGTCGACGGAGATCTCGCGCGATTGGTAACCCTCGAGCCGGAACTCCAGCCGGTAGCTTCCGCGGCGAAGATACAGATAATCGGGGTACCCGTCGAAGTCGTCCGCCGTGCCGATGTACTGCCCGTCCAGATAGACGCGGGCGCTCTCCGGTGAAATGTCGGTGTCGACGACCGCCCAACTTCCGGAGGGTGCGTAGCCGTAGCGGCCGTACCCGCGGTAGGACGGCCCGTAGCCGTACCAATACGGGTCATACCAGTAGGGACCGTAGCCCCAACCCCAGTACCAGGGTCGATATCGGAATCCGAAGTACACGTGGGGACGGCGATGAGCGACGGTGACGGCGGCTCCGGCACGTACGCGTGGGCGCGCTGCGAGGGGCGCCGACGCCGCGATGGCGAGAGCGACGATCAAGATGAGCTTCTTCATGGACACTGCCTCCCTCCATTGGACGAGCAAGTCCGACGCCACGTTGACGGAGCCGGAAAACGCCGCGAAATTTCCTGTCTACAGTTGGTTGCGCAAGAGCGACTCTATTCCTCGGCCTCGCCGCTGACCTCCCCGAAGGCCACTGCGTCACCGGAAGGAATCGGGCCAGACCCCCGTCGTGCGGGGACGGACCGTCCCCGCGGGCGCGCCCGTCGCCGACCAACCGCGTGCCTTCAGGCCGTGCGCCAGCCCCTTCAGGTAGTCGTTCCGGAGAATCCGATCGAGTGCCTGACGGACTCCCGGGAGTGCCCAGCGTTCTCCGAGGGACGCCCACCAGGCCACGAGGCGATCCCGGGCCGGGGAACCGTTGGCGTAGGTGAGCGCCTGCGGCACGCCCAGGAACTCGCCCAACTCCGGGTGCTTCTCGAAAAAGATCGCGGCTGCCTCGCCGGACTTCTTCTGTCGCCGCCGGAACGACGCGAATGTGATGTCGTGGTAGTGGCGCGCGACAGCTCCGCGTCGGTAGACGATTCTCATCCCTTGCCTGGTCAAACGGTACGCGATCTCGATGTCCTCCCACGCGGCGTGCGGGAAGGTCGTGTCGAACAGGCCGGCGCCCTCCAGGAGACGCCGCGACAGCGAGACGTTGGACGTGTAGAAGAAGTTGAACGGCACTGAATCGGGGTTCTCGATCAACCCGTAGCCAAACTGGAGCCCGTATTCGTTGATGTGGTGGAGGAATGGCGAAACCCGCCGCTCGGAGGGCCACGTGGTATAGCCGAGCACTGCGACGGGATGGTCGCGTCGCTCGCCGTGCGCGAGCGCGTGGACGGCGAGAAAGGCGGGCTCGGGCACGGTGTCGTCGCCGAGGAAGAGAACGATGTCACCCTGCGCCTCTCGGACCCCTCGATTTCGTGCGCGCGCGGGTCCGGAGTTCTCCTGAAAGAAACAGCGCAGCGGATAGGTCGCCGAGTACGCCCGCAGGCGGTCGGGCGTTGAGTCGCCCGACCCGTCGTCGACGACGACGACTTCGTAATCCGGCGGTTCCGTTTGTCGGCCGAGGGCGTCGAGCACCCGGAAAAGGGTGTCGGGACGACGATAGGTCGGGATGATGACCGAAAACGAGGTCATGGGGTTCCCCCCCCGACGAAGATCTCCTCGAGTGTGGTTCGAACGAGCTCCGGCGCGCGCGCCAGAAACTCCCGGAAGAAGTCGGAGTCGAAACGCTCGTCGCCGGGATAAGTCGGCACGAGCCGCAGAGGAAACTTCGAAAAGATCTCCGCATCCGAGCGGCTGCGGCGCGATTGGACCTCACGGCGCTTCGCGGCGAGCGACTCCTGGTTCCGACGAATCCACAACAGCGCCTTCAAGTGCGCGACCGTCAGCGGGTCTTCCAACCGCACCGTCGCGCCGGTTCCGTTCGAGATGCCGAACAGCCGGCGCAGGAGTGACGGTGTCCGAGGAGGCTCGGCGTAGGGATCGCGCGCGAGCTCCGCCGCGCCGGGATTGCGCGTCGCGAGCATCTCCGAGATCCGCATCAGGAACGCGGCGAGCACCGAAGGCATGAAGGCCGCGAAGTGGTCCCGATCGAAGTTCTTGTACGCGGTGGCGAAAGCGTTCTTCTCGAACAGGTAACCGCGCGAGTAGATGCCGAGCGCCGCGCCGGTCGCGCCACCGCGATGCCGGGCGATCGCTCGCGGCTCCGCGACGATGCGCCGCCCGAAGATCCACTGACGCCAGCCAAAGTCGACGTCCTCGAGGTAGGCGAAGTAGTCATCGTCGAAGCCGCCGGACGAAATGAATTCGCCGCGCCGCACGACCATGAGTCCCCCGCAGGCGAAAAGGCGCTCCTGACCGGGAAACACGTCCGGCAGCGCAGCGAGCAGGCGCCCGACCTCGCTCTGGAAGGCGTGCCCGTCGAAAGTGAGAAACCCATCGAAGAAGTCGTTGCGCTCGCCGGTCGAATCCGTCAACCGGCCGGCGACCGCGACGACGTCCGGATCGGAGCGCTCGAGAGCCTCCGAGAGAAGGCCCGGTGCCTCGGGCTCCACCACCGCGTCGTCGTTGACGAAGAGAAGGAAACGACCGCGCGCGGCCTCCGCGCCGAGACGGCAACCTGCGGCGAAGCCGACGTTTCGGGACGCAGTGATCCGGCGGATCGTCGGATGTCGTCGCAAGAGCTCGACGATCGAGAGACCCGACGCATTGTCCACCACGAGGATCTCTCCGATCAGCCGGCCGCGGCAGGCAGTCTCGAGAGCTGCGAGCGTCTCGAAGAGGCGCTCCGAGCCGCGGTGGTGGACGACGACGATCGAAACGTCCGGAGTCTTCATCGCCGGCGGGCAGAGTAAACCACGATGCCTCGGACCGTCAGCGAGAGGGAGCCCGCCGCGTGAGCCGCCGCCAGAGCCGAGTCTCACGAACGGCCGGGTAGAGAAGTCGGTTCTCGTCCACCTGGGCGCGGGCACACCAGGAGACGAGCGGTTTCGCCACCCCTTCCCAAGTCCGGCGGGATGCGAACGCGCGCGCAGCCCGCGCCGCCTCGGCGTGCCGCTCGGGAGCGAGGCCGGCCAGAATTGCCCCGGCCAGACTTCGCGGCGAACTCTCGACCCGCCAGCCCGCGCCGGCTTCTGCGAGCTCGCGCGCGAGCGCGCCGCCGGCAACTGAAACGGACGGGACTCCTCCCCACGCGGCGTCGAGCAACCGCGTTCGGTAGGCGAGATCCGTTTCCAGTCCCTCCGACGAGATGGAGACGATCAGATCGGAGGCGGCATACAGGTCTTCGCGCGCGGCATAGGGAATCCACGGCGAGAAGTGGATCGAGCGGCCCTCCGGATCGAGCTCGCGCGCCTTGACGCGCGCTTCTCCGTACAGGCGCTGCGGCGTCGTTTCGGGGTTCGGACTTTCGAGGAACAGCAAATGAGCGTCCGGCTGCTCCCGAAGGACCAACGACCAAGCATCCAGGAGCAGCGCGGGATCGTTCCAGTCGTAGATTCCTCCGAACAGGATGACCGGCCCCATTTCGGAAACTCCGGTGGCTCGCCGACCGGCGATGCGATCGCCTCGCGCGGGCCGCGCGGGCACGCCGAACGGAACGATCGCCAGGATCTCCGCCAGCGTCGGATCTTCCGGGAAGTTCGCGGCGCCGATTCGGCCAGCGGAGAAGAGCGCTCCGGCATAGAAGAGACGCTGCTCGGGCGAGGCGCAGAGGAACAAATCGGAACGTGCGAGGGCGAGTCGGAGCGTCGCGAGGTCGTGACGGGCGGTCTCTCCCCCGAGCGTTTCCGCGTAATGGAGATTCTCGATCGGAAAGGGATCGTAGAGGTCCACTGCGACCGGAACGTCCGGCGCCTGATGAAACCAGAAGTTCGCCGCATGCCCAGAGACGACGGCGGCACTCGCGCCCGCCGCGGCGGCCGCGAGATCGCCCTCCGGGGCGGCGTGCACGACCGGAACGTCCCCCGCCACCTCGGTCGCCTCGGCCGGATCGTTCGGAACGAGGAGCCGCGCGTCGAGCTCGGCGGCGATCGCACGCGCGAGCTCGAGGGCGCGGATTCCCATCCCCGCCATCCGCGGCCGGATTGGCTCCGGAGCGAGCACCGCGACGAAAGGGCGCGAAGACATGGGATCTAGCTGCGCCCGCGAATGCGGTCGAGGAGGAGATGCAGCTTCCAGGTCCGCGAGTCGTAGATCTGGTTCAGGATCGCGGTCAGCCGGTCGATTTCGCCGTAGGTTTCGGCGAGCTGCCGATCGTACTCCTCGTTCTTCGCGAAGAGCTCGGCGAGGCGATCGTGGACGAGCTCGTTCTCGGCGGAGAGACGCGCCCTCTCGGTCTGGAGCTGGACGTTGCGCAGCTCGGACTCGGCGAGCCGCGTCTCCAGAGTCAGAGTGGCCGCGACCTGCGCCTGCGCGCGCGCCAGAGACTCCGCAAGGTGCTGATGATTCTCGCGCTGGTAGCGGAGCTCCCCCTGCGAGATCGTGTCACGTTCGTACCAGAACGCGATCTGCGAACGCATCCGATCGAGCGTGCGCCCCAGCCCTTCCTCGGTGCGCCGAGACGCATATCGTTGGTAGATCTCACTGCGTGCGCGTTGGAAGGAGGCGGACCCCGCCGCCGCGTGCGAGGAGCCCGCGCTGCTCTCGAAGGCGCGGTACTCGCACGTGACGGCCCGGACGTGCCGGAACGACGTCTCGAAGGACGCCCGGATCAAGAAGTCCCAGTCTTCCGAATACTCGAGCGCCTCGTCGAAGCCGCCGAGCTTCCGATAGAGAGCGCGCGGGAGGAGCAACGTGTGGAGCGGGATGTAGTTGGCGAGCAGCAGATAGTCGGGGTCGAAATCGAGCGAGTACTGCAACGCCCGCGCTCCCGCCTTCCAGTCCTCCCCCTCGCGCTGGTAGACGACCGTCACGGCGTCGGAGTAGACGACCGGCTCTGGACCCGACTGGTGGGCCGCCACCAGCCGCTCGAAGTGGTCGGGAAAGCAGAGGTCGTCGTCGTCGAGAAACGCGACGAGCTCCTCCGTCGCGGATTCCACGCCGCGGTTCGCGGCCGCCGACCGTCCGTGCCGCTCGGGGAGCTCCTCGAGCGAAATCTCGAAGACATCGCGGAAGGGCTCCACGACGTTGCAGACCGAAGCGCCGCCGTCGTTCACGACGACCACGTGTCGGGGACGTGCCGTTTGCGCGCGAAGGCTCGCGAGAGCCTCCGCGAGAAACACCGGTCGGTTGCGGGTTCGGACGACGACAGCGACCGGTGCGGGTCCGCGGCTGCCGTCCCGAACGACCGCCGGACCGATCGCCCGCCGGAACTCTTCGAGCGAGCGGGTCGACGCCTCCGCCCACGAAAGGACGCAGAACGCCTCGACAGGACCGGTCCCCGGTAGCGTCAACCGTCGGTAAGCGTTCAGACCCTGGAGAGCGCCCGCGTAGTCCCGCACCGACTGCTGCGATTGGTAAGCGCGGAGCGCTTGCTGTTTGCGCGAGGCAACCCGCGAGATGTCCACCAGCACGTTCGGTAGGAACGGCTGCGAGATCTCGTAAAAGCCGAGCCGTAGGAATCGGTAACGATCGTGATCGGGATCGCCCGGTCGCGAAGCGGAGACCGTCCGGTAGAGAGCTTCGGAGAGCGCGCGGTGGTCGGGGTGGATCTCCGCCGGCGACGGGCACAGCACGAGATCGGGCTCGAAGTCGGAGAGTTGTTCCGCGAGAACCCGACCGAGCTCTTCTCCGTTCGACACGAGCGACCGGTCCGAGAGTCCTGCGAAGACCGGGGACTCCAGGCAGAGCGTTGCGGCGGCGCGGCGCGATTCGTCGCGGCGGCGCTGCCCGTAAGCTTCGGAGCCTTCCTCCTCCGCTCCCTCCTGCGCGGTGCCGTCGGTCGCGATCCAGACTCGAATCGTGCTCCCCCGCTCCGCGCACAGGGCGAGGAGACCTCCTGCCCCGAGCACCTCGTCGTCGGGATGGGCGGCGAGGACGAGAACCCGTTCGGCGGTCAGGTCGCTCGCCTCGTAAGGGATGAGCTCGTCTTCTTTCACGGGCCTGCCATTCTGTTTACGTTCGAGGAAGTTTAGTCGCTTGAAAGTAAAAGGTTAATGGCTACACCAAGTCATACAGCGAAGGAACCAGGTGCGCTCTTTGCGCGAAACGGTTCGCGGCTTCGTCGTCGAAGGTACGCACGATGATCGGAAAGCCCGCCTCACGCCGCTCTCCGCGAAGCCGAAGGAAGAGGTCCGCCGCCGGGCCGCCGGGTGTCTCCCAGAAGATGAGCTTCGAGGCGCCGAGCCGTCGCGCTTCCCCCGCCGCAGCGCCGAGCAGGATCGGCAGATCGCCTCCGTCGGCCTCACCGCAGAGCAAATCGGCGACCAGGGCGGCATCGCCGGCCACCGATAGGACGACCCATCCCGTCGCGCGACTTCCGCTCTCTCTCCAGACCATGCGGTACCACCTCGTCGGCCGCGCATGAAAGCGCCAATTCGCGCGAGCGCGATCACGCACGGGCGCATGGGTCAGGAACGTCTCCGCCACGTCCCACAATGGATCGAAACTCTCTCCGACCGAGTCTCCGGCGACCGCGTCGGAGGGCGGCGCGGGAAAGGCATCGCAAGGCACGAGGATCTCGCGAATCGAGAAGAGGGTCCGCGAGCCGACGATCTTCTCGCTCACTTCGAGAGCGCGAGGGTTGGGAAAGCCGAAGCAGAAGGGCACGCCCCGAGCGCCTACTGCCTCGTAGAACGCCTCGGTCATCGAGCGGTAGATCCCGTGTCTGCCCCCAAGGCGGCGGACGGAGGGATCGGTCGCGACGTCGCCGACCGAGTAGCAGAGCGTCGGCTGGCCGTCGAGGAGCATCCGCGTCCCCCACCCCGAGTAGTTGCCGACGATCTCACCGTCGACGAGTGCGACGATGCCGAACCATCCGTCCGGGTTGCGCTCGAACTTCCAGGCCCACTCTTCCTCCGGCATCTCCTTCGCGAAGACGCGGGCGAAGAGGCGCCGGATGCCGGCTGCGTCGGCGGCGGTCGCCTCCCGAACGTGAAAGGCGGTCACCGCTCTTCTTTTTCCCAAACAAAGGTTTCGAGCGGACGTCCGTCGGTCGGGCGAAACGACCGCAGGTAGAGCGAGCCCGGCGGAAGGCGCATCGCGATCTCCTCGGGAAGGACGAAGCCTTCGTCGAGCGGCGATCCCGCGAACGGAAGGACGGAGGGATTTGTCGAGATCGCGGCCCACGCTCCGGAGCGCGCCGCGAGCCGAGGCTTCGCGATCCTGGGAACTACAGTCGGTCGGCTGACCCTCGCGGCTCGCTCGAGGAGAGCCCGGCCGAAACGGCCATAGCGACGGCGCCAGTAGAGACGTCGCGATCGGAACCGGCGCTCCGGCGTCTCGGGACTCGCGGTGGCGCTCGCTCCCCAGAGGTGGTGTATCCGCGCCCTCGGAACGAACCGCAGCGCGAGACCACACCCGCGGACGCGATCTTCCCACTCCGTCTCCTCGAACTCGAAGGGAAACCGCTCGTCGAAGCGACCGACGCGATCGAACACCTCGCGACGGACGGCGAGGACGGCGCCGGAGAGTTGGCGCGTCGTCCCCCCGCGGTCCCAGAGCCGGAGCATTTCGCGCGCGAACGACGCGAATCGCTTCTCGGACCGCGAAGGCCACCGGCCGATGGAGAGCTGTGCGAGATCGGAGAGGAAGCTCGGCGACCAGCCGGCGGGAAGCCGGACATGCTCTTCGGCGTCCCAGAACGCGAGCGGGGCGGCCGCTCCGACCGACGGATCGTCGATCGCCTCGAGCAGCGTCCGGACCGCATCGGGATGGAACACCACGTCCGCGTTGCAAACCAGGATCCGGAAGGACCGGGCGCGAGCGAGGCCGGCGTTGACGCCGCCCGCGTACCCGCGATTCTCCGCGAGCGGAAGGAAGAGATCGGCGCCCCCCCGTTCGAGCGCGTGCGTCTCCGCGAGACCCGAGCCGCAGTCGACAAGGACGATCTCCCCGACGATTCCTTCGGCGCGAAACGCCCTCCGGAGCGACGCGACGCAGTCGATCGCTTCGCGCGCGCTCAAGTGGCTGACGACGACCGCGGAGACCTCGGGCAGCACGCTACGCTCGCTCGCCGACCGCGCGGACGAAGGCCGCTTCCAGCCGCTCGGCGACCCGCGTGGCATCGAACCGTCCGGCGACGGAAGGGCCGTCACGGCGCGCGCGGGCGCGGGCGGTGTCCGACAACAGGTCCGGCAGCCGATCGGCGAGCGCGTTCGGATCTCCGTCGGCGAAGTACCAGGCGGCCTCCCCGGCGAACTCGCGGTGCCCGGGCGTGTCCGAGAGGAGACACGGCAGCCCACAGGCGAGCGCCTCGAGTGCCGGAAGACCGAATCCCTCTTCCGGGCGCGAAGGCCCGATGAAAAGGTCCGACGCGCGGTACGCGTACGGCATCCGGTCGGGCGAAAGGCGGTGATGGTACTCGTCGGTGAGACCCCACGACTTCTCCTCGTCACCGGCCGGTAACGGCGAGATGCGGCACAGCCGGAACCGTCCGCCGCGACGGCGCCACGACGCGAGGCCGGCGAACGCGATCGAGATGCCCTTCACGTCCGCTTCGTACGGTCCGACGAGGAGAACGACCGGTGGATCCGACGGCGGGCGTTCGGGGCCGGGCGAGAAGCCGTCGGTCTCGAACGCCTGCCCGACGTTCGTCGCCGGCCCGAACCCCTTCTCTTCGAGCCGCCGGGCGAGTATCTCCGACACCGTGAGCTTTCGTGTCGGTGCGCGGTACGCGGCCTCGATCGAGGCTCGCGACGACGCGTAGAAGCTGAAGTCCCCTTCGTATCCCTGGCAGAGATGGAAGACGGGTCCGCTCGCTGCCTCCATCGCGGGAGCGACCGTCGTCCAGAACGTCGCCACCCGTACGTCGGCGCGAGCGAGCTCGGTCGACTCTCGAAACGCCGACCGCTCGAAACGAGAACGTGCCAGTGAAAACCAGTCGGGCCGCCCCTCGGGCGAGATGACGGCGACGCGATGGCCCCGCCGCGCGAGCGCCTCCGCCTGGAGAAGGGCTACCTTGACGCCGCCGGAAAGCGCTGTGGACTCGAGCAAGTACGCGATTCGGAGACTCATGGCCGACCTTGAACCATTACTTCGCCCTTCCCACCGCCACCCACTGGTAAGTCAACAGGCTCTCTCGATCGAGCTCGGGCCATCCATCCACCAGCCGGAGGAACTCGTCGGTGTCCGGTGCGGCGGCTCCCGGCAGCGATTCGATCGCGGTCATCCACCAGCCCGCTTCTTGGAGCCACTCCTCGAGCGACCTCCGAGTGAACCATCGGAGGTGACCGGCATCGGCAAGGCCGGCAGGAACCGGGTCGAATCGACCGCGGAGGAGATCACGGACGATCGAGAGATGGCCGACGTTCGGAACGCTCGCGACGAGCGTCGCCCCGGAGAGAGCGAGCTGCCGAGCGAGAACGAGGGCTCGAATCGGGTCTTCGAGATGTTCGAGCACGTCTGCAAAGAGGAACGCGTCGAAGCGCTCACCGGCGTCGGCGAGTTCGGAGAGTCGCGCGATGGCGTCGCCTTCGAGCACTCGGTCGAGACGGTCTCGCGCGAGCTCGGCGGCGCCCGGTTCCCTCTCGATTCCAGTGACCGAAAGATCGGGATGGGAGCGGCAGAGAGCAGCGGATGCGACACCCGAGCTGCAGCCGACGTCGAGGAGCCGACGGATCCCGGGAGGGAAATGGCGGATCACCTCGACTCGCTCCGCTCCGCAGTCGTCGAACGCGACGGCCGCGAACTGCGGCGGGAAATCACCCGGAGTCCCCGGCGAAAGAAGCCGTCCGAGGTAAGCGGCGATCGACTCGTCGTCGCGCGGCGGAAAGTCGGAGACCGTAAAAGCGAGAGCGGGGCTGTCCTGCGGACGGGGTGGGGTGCTCTCTTCGGGGGAAAAGGTCGCGCGCTGGAACTCGGACAGTGTATGGACGCCCGGGAGGGCGTCCGGTGAGCGGACTGAGGCGAAAGAGACGCATCCTGCGGCGAGCGGCAGAATCTCCTCGCCCGGGAGAGGCAGCGCGATCTCGTCGCGCACGACGATCCAGCTCTCCCCGGAGGAGAACGTTGCCGCCGCCGGGCGGTCCGGAAAGAGCTCTGCGAGCTGGCGCATGGGAAACCGTCTCTTCCATCGCTGACGCGACAGAAGGCGGAGATAGTCGGGCGCGCTCCCTCCCTCCTCCCGCGAGAGGAACCCGATTCTTCCGACGGCTCGGTTCAAGAAGATGCGGCCGAGGAGCCGGCGGTCATGGGAAGGGGCTCCTCGGCGCTTCCTTCGGTGACCGTCCAGAAGTGATGCGGCTTCACGAGCCCCACGGTGTAGTCGGGTGCCGCCACGGTGAATCCGGGCCGCAGAACCTTCAAATCGTGGAGGTGGAGGGCCGTCTCGTCCCCCAGAAACGCGTAGAGCCGGAACTCACCTTGCGCGATCGGCAGGTGTGGAAATACGAGGCGCAGGCGGTAGCTGTGGCGTCCCGTGAGCGGAGCGAAGGGCTCGGCTCGGGTATCCACCGCGAAGGCTTGCACCCCGTCTTCGCGGTCGGCGCCGACGCGCACGTGAAACGCGAGGCTCGGGTCGTCAGTCTCGAACGCGAGATCCACCGCGACGGTCTCGCCGGCTCCGAACTCGGCGCGGGCAAACCCGGACCCGTCGTGAACGACGACTTCCGTGAACCGCGCCGGACGCCGCCCTTCCGTCGCTGAAACCGTCTCCGCTTTTTCCGTCGACGAGCGCTCTCGCTCCTTCTGCTGGAGGAACGACTCGTATGCCCGCACGACGGTCAGGGCCGGACCAGCCGCGGCGACTTCCCCCTGCTTCAACCAGATTGCCCGGTCGCAAAGGAGCGCGACGTAGTACAGGGCATGCGAACAGAAGAGGAGGGTCCCGCCCCGCTTCTGAAACTCGGTGATCCGATCGATCGACTTCTTCTGAAAGTAACCGTCTCCGACCGAGAGCGCCTCGTCCACGATCAGAACGTCCGCGCTCGCATGCGTCGCGACGGCGAACGCGAGCCGCAGCGCCATGCCGGAGGAGTAGGTTCGGACCGGTCGGTCGAAGAAGTCACCGAGCTCCGCGAAGTCCTGGATCTCCGGCAGACGTTCTCGAATCTCCGTGCCCGAGAGGCCGAGCAGCGCCGCGTTCATCCGCGCGTTCTCGCGTCCGGTGAACTCGGGATGGAATCCCATTCCGAGCTCGAGGATCGAAGCCACGACGCCGTGACGCTCGACAGTCCCGGAGGTCGGCTGGGTCGTCCCGGCGATGATCTTCAGGAGCGTGGACTTGCCCGCTCCGTTCTCCCCGATGAGACCCAGAGCGCGCCCGGCCGGCAAATCGAGCGAGACGTTCCTCAGTGCGTGGAAAGCGCGATGTTGCGGCGAGCGGAAGAGGAGCTCCCGAAGGCGGTCGAACGGCCGGTCGTACAGCCGGTAAACCTTCGAGACCGACTCCGCACGCACCGCCAGGCGGCCCGTCACAGGCTCTCCCTCCGACGCGTCACCGTCCGAGCGCGAATTCGCATCGCCGGCAGAGGAAGTCGTCGGGCGCCTCCTCGACGCCATAGGTCCACCTCCGCAGCCGGGCCATCGCGTCGCCGCCCAGCACTTCGGCGACCGTTTGAGTTTTCAGGTCGCCGATCGTGAGCTTCTCGTAGTAATCCTGGCAGCACAGCACCGCCTTTGCGGTCGCGGTGACGTGGAGGTGTTCGAAGGGGCGCGAGCCCATGAGCTCGCAGCCGCGCAGCTCCTTCACGGGCGGTGGCTCCGGCACGAATGTCCCGCTCGCCGGCCGACTGCGTATCCGGAACGACTTGACCTCCCAGCCCTTCGGTTCGAAGCGTTCGCGAATCTCGCGAACGTCTCTCCGGTGCGCTTCGTCGTTGTCGCCGAGGACGACGATCGCCGTTTCCTCCGCGATCTGACGGGCATGCAGAGCGTCGATGTTGGCGAGAACTCGCGTGAGGTCGCGGGTGCCGTGCATCCGCTCGTAGCGCGCGGGATCGAGCGTGGGGAGGTTCACTCCGATGTACCGGAATCGGCCCGCGTGAGCGAGCCGGTCCGCTCGGTCGGAACCGAAGTGAGACGCGTTGGTGAGCAACGAGACCGGCAGGCCGCGCGCGAACAGGGCAAGACAGCGCTCCTCGAACAGGGGGTCGATCGTCGGCTCGTTGTAATTCGACAGGAACACGACGACTCCTCGCGCGCCGATCGCAACCACCTGGTCGGCGATCGACTCGAAGAGCTCCTGGCTCATGACCTCCCTCTCGCGCGGATCGACCGACACCGGGCAGAACGGGCAACGGTGGTTGCAGCTCGTGCACGTTTCGAGCGAGACGAACAGCAGGTGCGACCGGCGCGTCTCGGCGTCGAGGTCCTCGACCAAGAACCGGGCGGCGCGGAGGTGCTCGAGAACTTCCGGCTCGGCGTGGGCGGGAAGACCCTGCCGGATGCGCGCGAGCGCTTCGAAGGCGGGGCCGTCCTTACCGAGCGACTCGCCCGTCGTCGGGTTATACAAAACGGAGCCCCGGTCGTGGAGGTAGGGCGAAACCGTCCCCCTGTCCACGAGCGTCGACGCGGTCTCTCCGCCCTGTACCGCGATCGGACTCATCGATCCTTGCGTCTCCTTCATCGATCCGATTCGCAAGCGGCCATTCTACTGGGGTTCTACGCGTCGGCCGCCAGGAACGTCGTCCAGCTCCGGCGTCTCACGCCTTCCTTCTCATTCAATGAAGAAGGCCCGGTGACCCGGGCCTTCTCGCAGACTCACGAAGAGCGAAACCTAGTAGATCAGATGCGTCGGACGCCCCTTCACGAAAACTGTATCGGAGCTGATCTGGTCGACCGTGACTACGTAGGCGCCGATCCGGCTGCCGGAGAGAACCTCGACTCGGATCGTCATGGGCTCGCCGACGATGCCCGGAACCGCCGCCATGGGGAGCTGCGCATAGTGGCCCGATCGTCCGGGATCATTCAGAACGAAGTCGAAAGCGCCGGCGGTCGAGCCGTCCTGCTTGACCGCGGTCACCCGAACCGGCGTCGGCAGATCACCCATCGCGAAGAAGCCGATGTTCGTCCGGAAGCGCAGGTTCTGCTGCGCACCGGGGAGAACCAGCGGGCTACCCGGCGCCACGCTCTCGGCGCCCGAATAGGCGAACAGCTGCATTCCGGCTGTTCCCGCCGAGCCGCGGTCGTCGTAGATCCGGCCGCCGATCAGGAGTGGTGCGGTCGAGTCGCTTGCGGCCCGGTATGAGATCCGCAGGACACCCTGCGTCGACTCTTGCTTGAGGTTCGCCGGTGTGTAGCCGTCGAGCACGCTTCCGACGACGTCGTCCAGGACCATGGAACGTCCCGATCCGATCGTCACCGGTGCGAGAACTCGCTGCTCGACTCCGTTGCTGTCGGTGTAGCGATATTCGAACGTGAGATCGCGTGGAAGAGTGCTGTTGCTGTACAGAGTGAGATCCGTCTTCCAGTGCGGCCCGTCCGTAACGTCGTCGCGGCCGATGCGGCCGACGCCGGGGATGAAGTACTCGATCACGGAATCGGCCGCCGCCGTGATGCGCGGCGTGTCATCGGAGACCTGAACGAGATCGTTGTTCCGCCGGTCGAGCGCCGACGCGGCGGCGATCAGCGAGCCCGTTCCCGAGACCGGAGACGCTTTGAGCACGTACCGCTTGTTCGAGTCATCGAGCCCGAGCTCGGCTGCCTGAAGGAGCGCCTGCTGGAAGGCTCCGATCGGAAACTCGCGGGTTAAGGTGGGCGAGCCGGTCGCGTCGAGCAGCGGGATCTGCGCGCCGTCCTCGCCGTAGGCGGTCAAGCGGAAGAACCCGGCTTCTCCGGACGCATTGAAGAGAGAGACGTTGAACCGGTAGCTCGCGTCGTTGCGCAGACCGACCAAGGTCTGCTCGGTGACGACCTCCGCCGCCTGGGTCGTCGTGCCGTAGGGGCCGACCTTGAACGTCGGGAGCGAGGATCCGTACGAGCGGCCGCGCTGGGTGAAGTAGACGGTCGCGGTCGCGATTGGGTCGGCGTCGCCCCCGTCGTATTTCAAGATGAGAACTCCGCGACCGTCCTTCCCGAGGCGCGCTTTGATGACGTCGTCCGCCGACCAGGACTGACCGGCCGCGAGGGCGACGCTGTTGACGGAGTTGAACACGATCTGCGAGAGGTCCGACGGGAAGGTCGTCCCGAACGGCTCGTAATACAGAGTGACCGTCATGGGTTGAGTGCCCGGATTCGTGACGGAGAGATCCGTCGCCCAGGTGCCGTCCGTCGACGGCGCAACAGGATCGATGTGACCGGCTCCCGGGATCATCAGCGCCTGGAATCGCGGTTGCTGAACCAGTACCTGGATGTTCGCCGAGGTCACTCCGCTGGTCGCGGTGCCGCCTCCCGTGACGGTCAAGACAACCGTCTTGGCCCCCGGCGAGGTGAACGTAAACGTAGCGGGATTGGTCGTTACAGGACCCGCGGGGCTTGCCCCGCCCGGGGAAACGGCCCAGGAGAATGTCGCGGCGGGATCGGTCTCCGTCGCCGTGAATGTGACCGGGCGGCCGGCCTCGACTTCGTACTGCCCGTTGAACTGATTTCGCGTTGCGCCGCTGACCGTATAACCGCCCGACGGGCGTGGCGGACCGCTTTGAACGATGGTGATCGAGGCCGAAGCGGTCGCTGGCGTTCCCGCCGTGTCGATCGCGCGGACCCCGACGATGAATGTTCCCGCCGTCGTGTACGTATGCGTCGCCGTCGCGTTGTCCGGCGTATAGGAACTGCCGATCTGGAGCGCGTTGAAGTCCCAGTTCCAGCCGTAGGTGTACGGCGCGGTTCCGCCGCTCGCCGTCGCCGTGCAGGTCACGGCCGCGCCGGTCGATCCCTGCGCCGGGCAGCTCACCGAGACGGTGGGCGAACCTCCGCCGCCGCCGGGAGGAGGCGGGGGAGGCGGAGGCGGAGGGGGCGGCGGCGAGGAGCCCGTGATCGTGATGTTCGCGCTCGCGTAACCCCACGGCGCGCTGGGATCGTTTCTGCCGCGGACGGAGATCTGGAAACTCTGACTACTCGAGTACGCGTGAGTGTTCGTTGCGGGACCTGCAGCGTAGAGCGGGCTGCAGAACGGACAATCGCCCCAATTCCACTCGTAGCTCGTGCCGGCGTTTCCGCCGGACACGGTGAACGTCACCTGGCTTCCCGCGGATGCGCTTGTCGGGCCGCTCAACGTCAGAAGCAGCTGATCGCTCACCGTGAACGGCTTGGTGACCGTCAGAGGCGTCTGCGAGGTTCCGCTGACGGAGTAGTTGTAGCGAAGGTGAACGTAGTAGGCCCCCGGCGTGGCAGGAGCCGTCAAGCCGGCCGATCCGCCAACGGACAGGAATCCCGAGCCGAGCGAGCCCGCATAGGCGCTCGGGTCGGTCGAGCTGTTGTCGATCGCATAGTCCACCGACGTCAAAGTCGCAGCGGGGGCGATCTGCATGGAATTGGTGATCGTGAAGTTCGTCGCCTTGACAACGGAACTCGGCAGCTGAAAGTTGGGCACGAGGTTGACCTGCTGGATCGTGCCGCTGATCACCGGAGCGGCGTAACCGCCCAGGTACTGGACCGTCAGGCGAAAGCTTCTCGCCGCGGTCGGCACAGTGGGCTGGGTACCCTGCGGGGTCCCGACGTTGTTGTTGGCGGAATCGAAGAACTGCCAGTTGAAAGATGCGTCGGCGACGTTCCCTTGTGAGCCGCTCGCGTCCGCCTGGCCGCCCGATAGCACCCGAAGGACGCCGCCCGAGAAGCCGGCAACCTGCGCCGCCGGCGGCTGAACCGTGAGCGCCGACGAGATGAACGCCGATGGGCTCCACCCGTTGGCGTTGTGGGAACGGACGCCAATGCGGAAGTCGGCGTTGCCCGCCGGGCTTCCGACACTACCCCAGCAGTTCGCGCCGGTGCGCGGATCGCCCGCCACCGCCCCGCTCGGATCGCACGGGATCACCACCGGGTTCAGATCGCTCAGGTTCGCGTTTGGAAGTGCACCGCTGAATGCGGGATCTACCTGGAACGTGGTCAAGACGTTCAGATCCCATTCGATCTGATCGAGGGGAGCCCCGGACGACGAGGAGTTCTGGATCCGCCAGCGATCTCCGTAGTAGTTCTTGGTCGCTTCGGCCCCGGCGCGGTTCGCCGCCGAGAGGTTCGTGGCCGTGGCGGCCGCGATCGGAGGCGCGGTCAGGTCGGCGGAAATGCAGGAGATGTCGAGCTTGTCGGTGTAGACGGAGACCTCGGTCGCGCCTGACATCCGGCCGGCCGCGCGGTAGACGTACGCCGTGACTCCCGAACCGCCCGAATCGACGAGGGTCTCGAAGGAAACCGACTGGAAGCTCTGCGGCGCGCCGTTGTGACGAAGCGAGGCTGCCTTGAGCGGCGAGCCCCCCTGCGTCAACCATTTGGTGTCATAAATCTCGATGTAGGACTCGTTGTAAGACAGCTCGCGATGTAAGAAGAGCGCCGGAAAGGGTGAGTTGGCGCCGCCTTTGACGACCAGCCACTTGAAGTTGCCGGGCATGCTGCCGGCGAACGAGATCGATCCACCGAAACCGGAGGGGGTGAACTCGTAGACGCGCAGGCCCTGGCCGAGCTCGAGGACGAACAGGAAGATCCGGTTGTTGACCACGGCCATGTACGGAGCGTCCGGCTCCCCCACGGTGGCGATGCTCGCGATTTCCCGGAGTGTCCCGTTCGAGGGATCGATCTCCGCGAGCCGGAGCCGCCGGTCGGCGCCCATCGCGGCGAGCATCAAGAACTTGTCGTAGGAAAGAGTGGGGATCTGGATGTGCGCGCTCTTCAGCCGCACATAGCCGATCCAGCTCGTGAAGCTCGAGTACGGCCGCAGCGCTTGCGCTGGGTCCGGGTCGCCCGTCGTATTCGTCGCATCGACGATCTGAACGCCCGAATCGGTCGGAAAGTAGCCGACGTAACGGCCGGAGGGCAGATACACCGCCGCAACCTGGGCGCCGAGCGGGACCGTGTCGATCTGGATCTGCTGCGCGAATTCGGGGACCCCAGCCCCCCCCGCGCGGGCAACCTGAGCGGGGAGTCCACCGCCCTGGCGCGACGCGTACCAGTCGGACATCATCCGGGAGCTCCCGTCGGGCGCTTCCGCGACATCCATCGTGGTCCCGCCCTGCCAGCAGTCGCAAACCATCGGGACCTTGCCGCCGTTGTTGAACTTGAGTCCAATCTGGCCGAGCGCCCACGACGAAGGGTTTCCGGGAACCGCGAGGCTCGATCTCGCGAATCCGAATTGCGTCATGACGTAGAGGTATCGGGATCCGCCGGCAGTCGTGATCCCCGTGAGGTTTCCGGAGTCCGCAGGCATCGTGTACCGGGAGTTGCCCTGGGAGATGGCGCAGTTCGATTGAGCGTTTGCGCCCGACGTGAGAGCCAGGGCGACCAGGCAGACCGCGACACACTTCGACGGAGAGAGCCTCAATGGGTTCATACGCGCAAGATCCTCCGGGAAAGGATGGACGACGGCATTTCCTAAGAAATGTTTCAGTTCAAAGCGTGGGCGGTTGCAACGACTATACGACTTCCCGCGAGACGGTTCGATTGAGTGTTTGCGATCCTACCTTCGGAAAATGTTCGGTCAGGTCTCCAGATGACGAGCACTTTGGTAATTTGTTCAAGATCAGATTTCAAATGCCCTTCTTCGGCCAAAGAGCATGCGAAATCCGGCCTCGTTCCCCGACCGACCTCCTGACTGAAGCGAAAGAAAAGAAGTGGGCGGGACTGGGTCCCGCCCACTTTCACTGAATCTAGGGCGAACCGGAACCGGTCCCGACGACCGTCGGAATCGCCGGAGCCACCGTCACCACGCCCGTTACGCCGAGCGGGACACAGGTGGTCGGATCGAGCTGTGTCGCCGGAGCGGAGGCCGACAGGAAGGCACCCGGGCCCTGGAAGTCGTACTCGACCCAGGCCTGATCGAGTCTGCCGCCGTTCGGCGAACCGGAGTTGAAGAACGACATGTTGACCCAGCCCGCGACGGCGCCCGAAGGCCGCGAGAACTGCGTGACCGGGCTCCGCTGCGTCTCCAGCGGGAAGTTGAACGAAGGCTGCGTGCACGGCGACGGGCAGACGCCCGATGTGACCGTGTTCTCGTCTTCGTCGTAGAACGTCAGGCTGACCGTCGCCTCCGTGTGGGTGCAAAGGGGCAGACCGGTCGAGCTCGAGATCGGGCCGGTCAGGTTCGTCCTGGCGCCCGACGAGCCGCGCCAGACGTTGAAGAAGGAGTTGATGCCCGCGCCCTCGAACCACCGAGCCGCATACTTCAAGCCCAGAGGCTCGCGCCGGTCACCGACGCCGAAGTTCCACGGCGAGCTGAGAGCCAGGTCGGTGTCGGAGTTGCCGCTTCCGCAGTTGTTGCACGCGATTTCCGCGGCTGCTCCCGTCAACGTCCAGTAGCGCCGATAGAAGGTGCGGATCGGCGTCGTATCGCTGGTGTTCGCTCCATCGAGCGAAGCATCGGCCTCGATGTTGACTGTCGAGCCGCCCATGGTGGGAATCCCCGAGCCGGAGGTGAAGATCACCTCACCGAACAGGTTGTTCTCGTTTCCGATCGCGTCGTTCCGGTAGTAGAGCGGATCGCTCGGATTCGAGAGGTTGCAGTAGTTGGCGTGGTCGATCGTGATGTAGCCCCGAATCGGGCCGGAGATCACGCCGTCCGTCGATCCGTTCCCGCAGCCCAGGGAGTCGGCCGTCGAGTCCAGAGAATCGAGCACCTGGAACTCGAAGGAGCTGCCCTGGCCGAAGGCCGGGATCGGGTAGAGCGTGGTCGCGAGCGTGTTGTCTTCGGGCAGGGTCGGGTTGGCCGGACGCACGCGGATAAATCCGTCCGGATCTGGATACACCGGCGCAATCGAGTTGCGCTGACAGACGTCGTCGAGGACGGTGTCGGTATTCAAGAATGCACCCGTCTGCGGGAGGTTGCCGCGCAGGATCTCGGAAATTCGCATCGCCTGACAGTCGAACCCCGTCAACGCGATGTTGAAGTCGAGGACGAGGACCGTACGCTCATTGAAGACGTTGACGTGAGCGATCATCGGCGCCGCTGAGGCGTTGCAGATCGTCACGAGAGTGTCTCGAGCGGTCGGCCCTGTCCCGAGAGGCGACCCGTCC
>DASXTN010000313.1:0-5361 GCA_036505435.1 Thermoanaerobaculia bacterium
TTCCGATCAGAAGTCCGGCCGACCAGATTCGCCCGACGCTCAAAGCAGTGGCGATCGGGATCGCCCAGGCCGACATGACGACGGTCGGCCAGACCGCATTTCCTTCCATGCTGTAGAACTGCACGACGAAAAAGGAGGATCCGAGGATCTGCCTGGAGACCGGAAGGAGCCGCGTCTGCCGAAGCACGAAGAAGTGCGCGATCAACGGCCAAACGATCGAGTAGGCCCGTATGACCCAGGTGTGGACGCCGAAAGCCAGAAAAGCGAGCGCGAGCGTCCCCATCGTCCCGGGTCCGTGCTGGAACTTGATGTCTCGGTAGAGGAGCATTCCTCGAGACCAGAGATAGGCGGGCGTCACGACTTCCGGCCACGCGGTCGTTCGCAGCGCCAGGGCCAACGCCACGTGGGCCGCGAGCATCGCCATTGCGAGAACCGCGGCCTGCCGGCGCGTCGGAACACCTGGAGCGGAAACCGCCCGTCCGGATTCGATGAAGCAAAGATAGCAGCGCGAGGGTCCGGGGCTCGAGCCGTCCCGCAGCGCAGACCGCGCCGCCGTTGAATCCACCGATGCAGACACGACGGATTCCGGTCGTCGTCGGCGCCGTGCTTCTCGTCGGTTACGCCCTCGCGCTTTTTCACCACACGGTCTTCGCGGTCGGAGGCTCCGACAGCTCCGGGTATCTGAACGCGGCGCGGCTCTTCGCGAGCGGCCAAACAACCGCGCCGATCCGCGGCGTCGTCCGGCTGGAACTCCCGCCCGACTTCGATCCCGTTTTCATCCCGCTCGGATTCACCCGGTCGTGGCGGCCGGGGACGATGGCGCCGAGCTATCCGCCGGGGTTTCCGCTCCACATGGCCGGGGTCGCGCTTCTCGGTGGCTGGGAAAAGGCGCCTTTCTACGTGAGTCCGATCGCTGCCCTCGGATGTCTCGCTCTGACGTATGCGCTCGGCCGCGCCCTCCATCTGTCCCGAGGTTTCGCGCTCGCTGCTACGGTTCTCCTGGCGTTTGCGCCCCCGTTCGTCTTCCTCGCCGTGCAACCCATGAGCGACGTGCCGGCAACCTTCTGGGCTCTCGCCGCGATCTATGCCGCTGATCGCTCGCACTCTCGGGAAAGCACGCCCTGGGCCGCCACCGCCGGAGCGGCCTTCGCGATGGGAGTCCTGGTTCGTCCGACGAACGTCGTGCTGCTGGTTCCCCTTCTCATCGCGCTTCCGAACTGGCGAAAGGCGTGGGTATCCTTCGCAGCGGCGGGACTCCCGTTCGCCGTATTCTTCCTCGCCTACAACCGGTCCGCCTTCGGGAGTGCGTCGACGAGCGGGTACGGCGCCATTCTCGCGGGAGGAATGGCCTGGGCGAACTTTCCCGAGCGGGCGCGCCACTACGGCTACTGGATTGCGCGCCTGCTCTCACCGTTCGTTCCTCTCGGATGGATGGCCCTCGCCGGCGACCGCCGGGCCCCGCCCCGCGACCGAGCCCTGCTGTTGACATGGTTCCTCGGATTCTTCCTCTTCTACTCGTTCTATGGACCGTACGAGGCGTGGTGGTACACGAGGTTCCTCTTGCCCGGTCTGCCGGCTCTCGTTCTCGGGGCCGTCGTCCTGACACGGGACCTGGTCTTCGAGTCGGGACGTCCGCGGTCTCGGGCGGCGATCGCCGGCGCGGCGGTTCTCTTCGTTGTCGCCCTCGCCTTCGAGGTCAATTTCCACCGGCGCGAGCGCGATTACAAGTTCTACAAAGGAGAGCGCCTCTACCCCGACGCTTGTGAAATGGCGCGCCGCCGGTTGCCGCCGAGGAGCATCGTGCTCTCGATGCAGATGAGTGGCGCGCTGCATTACTACACGGAAATCACCTATGCGATGTGGAACTGGCTCATGCCCGACCGGTTCGGCGAGCTGCGCGCCTCGACCGAAAGTCGGGGGTACCGCTGGTACGCGCTCCTCGCGCCTTTCGAGGCGGCGGAGGTGCGGAAGAACCTTCCCGGCGACTGGCGGGAGATCGATCGCGTGGGTGACGTCGCTCTATGGGAGCTGCCGCCGGTGCCGCGGTGAGGGAAGTCAGTCGGTTTCGTAGCGCCTCGCGCCAACGAAAATCCGGAAGTCCGGCTCGATCTCGCCAGCTTCCGTGAGCCTTTGCTCGGCGGTGCACAGTCGTGACATCAGCATGTCGTCCCAGGGCTCTCCCGCCCGAAAATTGCTCACGATCCCGAAGAGGAGAGGATTCAGTAGCCCTCCTCCGTAGGGATATTCCTTTTCGACGCGAAAGAACCGGCGCGCGAGCGGCAGGACGTCCTCGCTCCGCACGGCTTCCGTTGGGTCGTCCCGGACGAGCTGATCCGGGTCCGTGCGGTCGCGCTTCCAGAGCAGCCGTCCTCCAATCGGGTCCCACCGGAGGCGATCCGGCAGGAGACGAAGATACCGATTGACGATTTTCATTCGCTCGTCGGAGTACTGAAACCGGTTCGGCCCGACGTACTCGTTGAACAGAAGCTTGCCGCCGGGCGCGAGCGCGGCGTGGATCCGCGTGTAGAGGTCTTCGAGTCCCGTGATGTGGTGGAGGACATCGTTCGCGACGACGGCGTCGAAAGGGCCGGCGGGAAGCCTCTCGCGTTCGAGGTCGAGAACGATGTAATCGATTCTCGCGAACCCCTCCTCCTGCGCGGTGCGGCGCGCCCGCGACACGGTGTCCGCAGCGAAGTCGCAGGCCACAATCGACCGAAACCGTCCCCGCTGGGCGAGAGCGCGCTCGAGCCAGCCCGATCCGCAGCCGAGAACGAGCGCGCGGTCGAGCTTTGGCGCGAGGTGCACGTGCTCGACCCAGGTCAGCCAGTCGCAGTTCGGATCTCCGCTGACGAGCGTGTGCAGGTACCGCCTGACCACCGGTGACGCCATCCAGACGAGGGACTCGAGGTGGGCGGTGAAGCGCCCGTCGTCCCACCGGGTCTGGATCGCCACGCGCGGGCAGATATCACAGCTCAGCGGTCCTCGACGAGGCCGGGCGCCTGCGGCGGGCTACCGTCGGGACGAGAATCCCGCCCGCTGTTGCCAGCGTGACCAGAAGCCCGGCGCGGAGTCCCGGAGGCAAATACCGGAGCCGGATCAGGTGTTCTCCGGCAGGGACCGTCACGGCGAGAAACGGCCCGTTCGCGCGGGAGACCGGCAGAACTGTGTTCCGCTCGTCGCGCGCGGTCCAGCCGCCGTCTTGCACGAGGCTCGCGACGAGCACCGCTCGATCGTCCCGGACATCCGCCTGGAAAGAGACGGTGTTGGTCGTTTCTCGGTACCGGCTCACGCGAACGGCGCCTTTCGCTGGCGCGAGCACTCTCGGCAGGGCGTCGCGGTTCTCGAATACCGTGCCGTCCTCCCCGGCATAGGCGGTCAACCACTTCGGGCCGGGGCTCGCGCGTCGTGGCCCGGTAATGAGGTACTTCACGTTCAGGAAATCGAGCGCCGGACAGTTCAGGTCACGGACGTGCTTGAAGTAGGCGCAGGGGTCGTAGCCGCAGGCGCGATCGAGCCATTCGATGTACTCGCGCCGCTCGACCGGGTCGTGGATCCGCACGTCCTGGACGCCGGCGAACACGTTCGAGCTCGGATAGAGAGCCGCGTCTTCACCGAGCACCCGAAAAGGGCGCGGCTGCCGGCGGAGGAAATCGACGAGGGGAGTCGTCGGATAGAACCCACCGACGGATCCGGCGCGATACAGGCGCCGGCCCTGCCAGAAGAGCTCGCCGACAGCGAGGACGGCGAGCAGAAGCGGAAGCACAGCGGCGAGTCTCCGCGCTCGAGAGTTCCGAAATGCGAGGCCCGCCCCCGCGACCGCCACCAGAAACACTCCGGCGCCGGCAACGGCGCGCTGCTGTGGGCGAAGCGAATCCGCGGCGAGCCACAGCGGCCGCAGTCTCACGTACGCGGCCGTCACGAGCGCGAGGGTCACCGCCGCCGAAAGAAAGAGCGCCGTTCCGTTCGCTCGATCGTCCTCGAGGTCTCGCGCGAAGCGGTCGACTTCGAACGCCGCCAGAGCGCTGCCGGCGAGCGCGACCCAGGTGAAGAATCGCAGTGGCAGCATCAGCTTCACGCCCGGGAGTGAAAAGAAGAGGTCGAAGACCGGCCAGAAAAGGATCGCGGTCGCGAAGCCGAGCGTCAACGGAAGAAGCAGGGCGAGTTCCGGCCTCGATCGGCGCGAGCCTCGGCGAAACAGCAAGAGCGCGGCGGCCCACCCGACGACGCCGAAGTGAGCGAGCGCCATCTCGGGGAACGAGCCGGCGGCCAGCGGGAGCATGGGGGAGGTAATTGCGTCGCCGAGGGATCGAGGGAGAAGCGAGGTAAGCACGCCGAGCGGCCAGGCGGGGCCATGCGGCGCGAGTCGAACGGGAAGGCGTCTCGAGAACTCGAGCGCCGTGATCGCGCGATTCGAATCGCGGATCGCGAAGAGCTCCGGCACGAGGAGGAACGCCGCCAGCCCCGTGGCTACGAGACCGGCTAAGGCCACACGCGCGAGAACCGGCCTGGGCTCGGCGAAGTCGCGCGTCATCAGACGCCCGACGAGCCAGACCACCGCGAACAGAACGCCGAGAACGACGCTCTCCGGGTGGCCGGCGAGGAGCTCGAACGCGAAGACTGCGGCGAGCGCCGCCGTCGCTCGACTCCGCATCTCGGGATCGCGCAGACGCTCGATCGCGAAGAGCGCCCACGGCCAGAGCGCGATCACGGATGTGTGAGGAAAGAAGAGCCACGGCACGATCGTGAAAGAGAAGGCGAAGAGGACGGCGCCGAGGGCGGCGGCGCGGGGACGGATTCCGAGCTCGGAGAGCCAGAGCCACGTCCCGGCGAGCGCGAGAAAGAGCTTGACCGCGGCCGCGAAGTCGAACGCTTCGGCGAGCGGAAGCGCGCCCATCAAGAACGTCAAGGGAGAAAAGGGCGCCGACTGGCCGTTCGCTGCGAGCGGCGAGCCGCAGGCGTTCCACTGGTTTCGCCAGGGAATTGACCCTTCCTTCCAGGCGATCCGCACCGCCTTCGCCCACGGCGCCATCTCGGTCGCGACGTCGTTCAGGTTCGGGTTCGCGGGGGGCGAATGAGCAAGAGAGTTCCAGGGCGGAAGGCTCGTTGCGTGATCCACGGGGAAGTTCGTGCGGTTGCCGCCGAACGCCGGAAAGAGAAACAGGACCGGAAGCAGGAGGAAGGCGAAGCAGATCCGCACGGGAAAACGCCGGCCGAGCCACGCCGAGAAGCCTGCCGCCGCCCCCGAAACCGCCGCATAGAGGGGGAGCGACAGGAGACCGCGCATCGACATGGATCTTACGGGCGCTGCGCGGAATCCGTTGGAATAACCTCCCCGCGTGCGCGACGTTCCATTCACGCGAT
>DASXTN010000314.1:0-2134 GCA_036505435.1 Thermoanaerobaculia bacterium
ATCAAGATCTCCGGCCCCAACGAAAAGACGTACTCCTTCGACCTCGACGAGAACGCCCGCGTCGAGGGGAGCATCGTCGTCGGTCAGATGGCGAAGGTCGAGTGGATGAAGGACAACCAAGGAAAGGAGCGCGTCACGGTGATCTCGGAGGCCCACGGTACGGGTCCGGGAGCGAGCGCCGCGACGGGCACGATGCCGGGCGGCGAGACGATGCACATGAAGTCCAAGACCACCGTCAAGCAACCCGGACCGGACGTGACGACGAAGACAGAGACCGTCATCGGGACCGTCAAGGAGTACGAAGCAGGTAAGAAGATCAAAGTGACTGGCCCGAACAACAAAGACTTCGAATTCGACCTCGACGGGAAAGTCGCGACCAAGGGGACGATCGCGGTCGGTCAACGCGTGAAGGTCCAGTACACGAAGACCGACGGCGGCGACAAGCACGTCACGGTCGTTTCATTGTGGAAGAGTCGCAAGATCGGAAAGAAAGCCGCCTAGCGTCCGACGAGCCTCACTCGTTTCGAGACTGCCGGCGTCCCCGCGCCGGCGGTTTCGTTTTGGGGAGCAGGCCCCTCAGCGGGCGCGGAGGTCGGTCTCGGTCAACCGCCGCGCGGCTTCGCGCAGAGTCTCCTCTCTCTTGGCGAAATTGAAGCGCGCGCGCGTTTTCCCGCCGTCCCGCGAGTAGAAGCTCGAGCCAGGCACCGCGATCACCCCCGCCCGCCGCGCGAGGAACTCGACGAACGCGCGATCATCGCGCCAACCGAGTGGCGCCGCATTCGCCATGACGTAATACGCGCCTTGCGGCGGTGTAAACGCAAGGCCCGCTCTCCCGAGCGCGGTCAGCAGGATCTCGCGTCGCGCCGCATAGGCGCGCCGCAGCCTCTGGTAGTAAGCGTCCGGAAGGGCGAGCGCCGCCCGTCCCGCCTCCTGAAACGGCGCGGGGGCGCAAATCGTCAGGTAATCGTGCACCTTCCGGATCCGCGAAGTGAGCGGCGGCGCCGCGACGGCCCAACCCACCCGCCATCCCGTCGTCGCGTAGCTCTTGCCGAGTCCCGAGAGCGTGACCGTGCGGTCTTCCATTCCGGGCAGCGAGGCGAGCGAGACGTGCCGGTAGCCGTCGAACCAGATGTGCTCGTAAATTTCGTCGACGACCGCGATCACGCCCGACTGCGAGCAGATGCGCGCGATCTCCGCAAGCTCCTCGGCCGACAGAACCCGTCCGGACGGGTTGCCCGGTGTGTTCAGGAGCAAGAGGCGGGTGCGCGCGTGAATCGCCCGCGAAAGCGCGTCCAGGTCGAGCATGTAATCGGGCTCGCGGAGCGTCACGAAACGAGGCCGCACGCCGGCGAGGATGCAGGCGGGCAGGTAGTTCTCGTACCAGGGCTCGAGGATAATCGCTTCGTCTCCCGGCTCGGTCAGCGCGAGCACCGCGGCGACTTCCGCCTCCGACACCCCGCAGGTGACGGTGATCTCGGTATCCGGATCGGGGCGCAGGTCGTTAAAGCGGGCGTACTTCTCGGCGATCGCCTGTCGGAACTCGGGCGATCCCCAGGTGAACGAATACTGGTGGCTGCCCGGCGCGGCGATCGCGCGGGCGAGCGCGGCCAGGACTTCGGGCGGCGGCTCGAAATCGGGCAGTCCCTGAGCGAGGTTGATCCCGCCGACCTCTGCGCCGAAGCGGCTCATCTCGCGAATGACAGATTCGCCGAAACCGTCCGTGCGGCGCGAGAGATCCCGCAAAGCGCGGCGGCTCGTTTTCTTTCGCGCGGTCGCTGCCAGGCGGCGTGTTTTCCGGGCGGCCTTCACCATCGCTGTTTAGACTAGCCCGCATTCTGCCCGACCTGCGCGCGACGAACACGACGGCTTCCTCCGAGCTGCACCGGACGCTCACTCTCGTCGAATACTTCACATTCGGGTTCGGAACGATGGTCGGGGTCGGCTGGGTCGTCCTCATGGACGACTGGCTCGGCCGCGGAGGACCCGGCGGCGCAACTCTCGGTTTCCTGATCGGCGGCGCGCTGCTCCTTCCGATCGCGCGAACGTACGGAAGGCTGGTCGCCCGTTTCCCCGATGCGGGTGGCGAGATCGCCTACGCCGAGCAGGTCTTTCCGCGACCCCTCGCCTTTGGTGC
>DASXTN010000315.1:0-3427 GCA_036505435.1 Thermoanaerobaculia bacterium
TCCGCCTCCCGTTCCCGGACGATCCACCGGCGCATTCGGGCGGACTGCTTCCAGTGAAGGTCCCGGGGATCATCGCCCGACACGAAGTCTCGCAACGCGTGGATCTCCGCGCCGCCCCCGCGACGGTGAGGATGCGGCCTCAGGCCCCGTGCGTCTTCCGGCGGAACGTCCGGCACGGGGCTCACCTGGGGGACCGGAAAAACGACGATCTCGTTCCGAACGAGAGCCCGCCGATATTTTCGAAACAGACCGATCGGGAACCGCGACAGCAGGCCGGCGTCCGCCTCGCGAAAAACGCCGCGTCTCGGAAAAACCGCTTCGACCACGACGTCCCGGGACTCGCCGGGCTCCAGCGGATCGACCCACAGCGGGCCGGGCAGCGACTCGTGCAGGAAGAAGAGCGCCTGAGCGGTTCCCGTCCGGAGCTCGTTGACCAGCCGTACCTTGAGAAGAGATGGTCGGGTGGCGACGACCTCCCCGACCGCCTCGATCTCGCACTTCACGCCGCGAACGTTGCGGCGCGAAAGCATTCCGGAGACGGCCATTCCGGCCAGGAGACCCGCGAGAACCAGGTACAGGCCGTTGTTGCCGGTGTTCGTCGCGGCGATCGCCACGACCAGGCACATCAGGATATAGCCGAGGCCGAAGTTGGTGACCCGGATGCCCCAGTCGGGGATGAGGCGCGTCATACGGGTTCGTTACACGGGAACCGGAACTTGCGACAGCACCCGCTTGATGAACTCCTTCTCTCTACCCCCGGCGCCGAAGCCGTCCGAGGACATCGACAGGATCCGATGGGCAAGAACCGGCTCGGCGACCACCTGCGCATCGTCGGGGATCGCGTAGTCGCGCCCCTGCACGAGCGCGTACGCCTGCGTCGCGCGGTAGAGTGCCTGCGCGCCGCGCGTCGAGACGGGGAGACGCAGGTCACCCGACTTCCGGGTCGACTGGACGAGGGCGTGCAGGTAGTCGAGCAATCGGTCGGCGACCCGAACCTGCTCAGCCGCGGATTGCAAGTCGAAGACGTGGTCGCGCGACAGAACGGCGGGCAGAGAAGCGAGCTCCCGCTCGGTGCCTCCGCGACGCAAGAGGACCTTTTCATCGTCTTCGGCCGGGTATCCGAGCGAGAGGCGCAGGAAGAACCGATCCATCTGGGACTCGGGTAGCGGATAGGTCCCGAGGTACTCGACCGGGTTCTGCGTCGCAACGACCATGAACGGTTGAGGAAGCTCGCGGCGCTCGGACTCGACGGTCACCGCGCCCTCGTTCATCGCCTCGAGGAGCGCCGATTGTGTCTTCGGGGTCGCGCGGTTGATCTCGTCGGCGAGCACGATGTTCGCGAAGAGCGGACCGGCGTGAAACTCGAAACGGTCGCTCGCCGCGTGAAAGACGGAGATCCCGAGCACGTCCGCGGGCAGCGTGTCGCTCGTAAACTGGATTCGGCGGAACTCGAGCGAGAGGCTCCGGCCGAGAGCGCGCGCGAGTGTCGTCTTGCCCACGCCCGGAACGTCTTCGATCAGGATGTGGCCGCGAGAGAGGAGGGCCGTGAGAACGAGATCGATCGTGCGCGGATCGCCGCGGTAGGCGCGACCGACGTTTTCCCGCAACCGCGCGAGATCTCCCGTGATCGACGCCGTCATTCTCTTGCCCCCGTCTTCTCCGCCCGTAGCCGCTCGACCGCACTCCGAAGGTCCTTCTCCGACTCGAATGGAAGTACCAGGATCCCCTCCTCTCCGACGACGATTGCCGTGTCGCGGATTCCCGGAGCGAGAACCGGGCGGTCCGACAGGACCAGGTTTGCCGATCCGTCCGATTCCCCGCGCAGGTCGCGCACCGCGCGCCACGTGCCCACGTCGCTCCATCCCGCGGAGAGCGGCACCGCGAGGACGTCGCGGGCCCGCTCCATGACGGCGTAGTCGATCGAGAGAGCGGGAAGCGATTCCCACTCGGCGCTTGCGCCCGCCGGATCGCTTTCGAGCCGGTCGCGGTAGCGCTCGACCGCGCTCACGAGGCTGCCCGCCACCCGCCGCGCTTCGTCGAGGAGGCGCGAGGGGCGAAACACGAAGATTCCGGCGTTCCAGTAGTGCCGGCCCGACGCAAAGAAGGACCGGGCGCGGACGGCGTCCGGCTTTTCGATGAATTGCACGACTTCGTAACCGTTTGGGGCCTCCGTGTCCGCGACTTCAAGATAACCGAAGTCGGGGTCCGGGCGGGTCGGAGGAACAGCCAGAACGACGACGGAAGCGGCGTCGCAGAGGTCCGCGGCGGCTGCGAGAGCCGTCCGGAAAGCTTCGGCATCAGCGACCGCATGGTCCGAGGGGAGCGCCGCGGTCAACGGATCGCCATCCCCCTCGAAGTCGAGCGCCGCCCGCAGGATCGCCGGTGCGGAGTTGCGCCGGACGGGTTCGGCAAGAATCCGCTCGGGCGGCAAGGCCGGGAGCTCCGCGCGAACCAGATTCGCGTATTCCGCGGACGTCGCTACGAAGATCTCGTCGGCGAGCGGGGCGACGCGATCCCACGTGTCGGCGAGCAGGCTTTGATCGGAAACCAGCGGCAGGAACTGTTTCGGTCGGGCGCGAGAGGAGAGCGGCCACAAACGCGTGCCGCCACCGCCTGCGAGGAGCAGGATCCTCATCGGCGCGCCGTCACTTCCATTCGAGGCCGAGGAATTCCACTTCGGGAGAGAGGGTAACGCTGAACTTCTCGGCGACGGAGTCGCGCATGAGCCGCATGAGCGCCAGCACGTCGGCGGCGCGGGCCCCGCCCAGGTTGACGATGACGTTCGCGTGGCGCGCCGAGATGGCGGCGTTGCCCCGGCGCTCCCCTTTCAAGCCGCAAGCCTCGACGAGACGACCGGCATAGTCGCCCGGTGGGTTCTTGAAGATGCTTCCCGCGTTCGGTTCGCCGGGGAGAGCGCCCCGTCGCTTGTCGGTCACGAGGCGCGTTCTCTGCTCGATTTCCTCGCGCGATGCGGGGCGCAGCCGCAGCGTGGCTTCGCCGACGATTTCCCCCGTTTCGCACAATTTCGTCCAGCGGTATCCGCGCGGGATCTCCTCGGCAGACGCTTCCCGCCTCTCGCCATCCCGGGCGATCAGCCGGACAATCTCGAGCACGTCAAAGATCTCGCCGCCGTACGCACCTGCGTTGATCCGCACCGCTCCCCCGATCGAGGACGGGATGCCCGAAATCGGCTCCAGGCCGGAGAGCCCGGCCCTTGCGGACGCGGCGCACACACCGCCCAGGCCGGCCCCGCCGCCGGCGATCACGCGATCGCCCTCGATCCGCACGCGCAGGAAGTCGCCTTCGAGCCGGACGACCCAGCCGGGGAAGCCCTCGTCGGCTGCGATCACGTTTGAGCCCATGCCGAGGAGCGCGAGCGGCTCGCCGCTCTTCCGCGCCGACCGGAGAACCTGCGCGAGTCCCTCCT
>DASXTN010000316.1:0-2133 GCA_036505435.1 Thermoanaerobaculia bacterium
GGCTCGGCGATCGGGATGGACAAGGCCGTCTTTAAGTCGCTGATGCGCAGCGCAGGCATTCCGACGCCGCGATTCGTCGTCGTCCGTCCCTCCGAACGGGGAGCGAGAGCGCAGCAGCTCGCGGCCGACCTGCCGCTTCCGCTCTTCGTGAAACCGGCGACGAGCGGCTCCTCGGTCGGCGTCAACAAGGTGAAGGACCTCTCGCGGCTCGACGCGGCGCTCGAAGAGGCGTTCCGCTACGACGACCGCGCCCTCGTGGAGGAGGGCATCGACGCTCGAGAGCTCGAGTGCTCCGTTCTGGGAGACGAGGAGCCGCGCGCATCGATCCCCGGAGAGGTGGTGCCGGGACACGAGTTCTACGACTACGACGACAAGTACCGCGACGACAAGGCGCAGCTGCTCATCCCCGCACCCGTACCGCAGAAGGTTTCCGAAGAGGTCCAGCGGCTCGCGGTGGAGGCGTTCCGCCTGTGTGGCATCTCCGGAATGGCGCGCGTCGATTTCTTCCTCGAGCGCAGGACCGACCGGGTTCTCGTCAACGAGTTGAACACGCTCCCCGGATTCACGGCGATCTCGATGTATCCAAAGCTCTGGGAAGCGAGTGGGCTGCCGCTGTCCGAGCTCTTGGACGAGCTCATTCGAATCGCGCTCGCGCGGAAGGAGAAGCGGGAACGCCTGTCCCACCGGCCGCCGGCGGAGCTCGCATAGCACTTGGGCGCCGGTGAGAGGGCGCAAACGTCAGCGGTTTAGAATCGTCGATGGAGTTCGATGGGTCTGGAACGCGGCAGCTCGATCGGTCCCTACCAGATCCTGTTTCGGTTGGGCTCGGGCGGAATGGGCGAGGTCTGGCGGGCCCGGGACACTCGCCGCGACCAGGACGTGGCGATCAAGGTCCTGTCTCCCGAAGCCGTCCGGGATCCAGATCGGATGCGACGCTTCGCGATGGAGGCGAAAGCCGCCTCGTCGCTGAACCATCCGAACATCCTGACCATCTACGAGGTCGGGGAGTCTGATGCCGGTCCCTACCTCGCCACGGAGTACGTCGACGGCGACACCGTTCGAAGGCTCCTGAACGATGGGCCGCTGCCGATCGCCCGAGCCGTCGACATCACGAAGCAGGCAGCGGAAGGCGTAGCGGTCGCCCATGCGGCCGGGATCGTCCACCGCGACCTGAAACCCGAGAACCTCATGGTCACACGCGAGGGTCTCGTCAAGATCCTCGACTTCGGGCTGGCGAAGCTCCTCCGTCCGGGGGAAGTCTCAGAAGAAAACGCCTTGAACATCGGTCACACGGCGACCGGGATGATCATCGGGACGGCCGGTTATCTATCGCCCGAGCAACTCCGGGGGGAGAAGGCGAGCGAACGGTCCGACGTCTTCGCGCTCGGCGTCGTGCTCTACGAGATGGCGACGGGTGACAACCCTTTCCGGCGCAACAACGCCGTCGATACTTTCACCGCGATCCTGCGCGACGATCCTCCGCCGCTCGACCCGAAGCTCGGTCCGGTTTCGGACGAGCTGTCGCTTCCGCTCGGCAAGGCGCTCGCGAAAAAGCCCGAGGAGCGGTACCCCTCCGCCCAGGAGCTGGCGGCGGATCTTCGAGAGATCCAGTCCCGCGCCGCTCCTTCCGCGATCGACGCGACCGAAGAGCTCGCTGGCTCGCGCGAACATTCGGCAGCCTTTGCGGGCCTCGTCGCGGCCGGACTCGTGGCGCTTGCGCTGGGATCGTTTCTCGTCCTGCGAGGCTGCTAGACGGGATCGGGCGTTCCCGAGAGCAGGATCGTTCGGCGTTTCCTTATTCGGGGTCCCGCCCGAGCCGGGCGAATCCGTTACGACGATCCGCTCATCTCCCGCATCTGAACCGGCGACGCCGGCATCCGATCGAGAACCGGGAGACCCTTCTTGCCATAACGTCCGAATGCGAGAACACCCGTCGGGCACGCCTCCACGCACGCGGAGCACCGCACGCACTCCGGGTCCTCCATGGGAAGTCCCTTGTTGGCGAAATTCATGATGTCGATCCCCTGGTGGCAGACCGACGTGCAGACGTTGCACGAGATGCACTTCGCCTTCTCCGGAAAGATGCGGAAGCGGGAGAAGCGCGTGTAAACGTGCATCAGGGCTGCAAGCGGA
>DASXTN010000317.1:0-2105 GCA_036505435.1 Thermoanaerobaculia bacterium
ACGGCTACACCGGCTGCACGAGCGGTAACTACGCTCGAAAGCACAACCCCTGGGTGAATTTCACGAACGTCTCGTCGGGTACGAACCTGACGTTCCACGAGTTTCCGGCGGACTACAGCCGGCTTCCGACTGTCTCGTTCGTCGTCCCGAACCTCTGCAACGACATGCACGATTGCAGCGTCGCGACGGGGGACACGTGGCTCAAAAACAATCTCGACGACTACGTCCAGTGGGGTATGACCCACAATTCGCTGTTCGTCCTCACCTTCGACGAGGGCTCGGGATCGGACTCGACGAACCACATCACGACGATTTTCGTCGGCCCGATGGTTCTTCCGGGCGACTACGGAACGAGGATCGACCACTACACCGTCTTGCGCACGCTGGAGGAGCTTTACGGCCTCGCCCCGACGGGAAACGCGGCGAGTGCTTCGACCATCCTGGACATATGGCAGTTTTCTCGAATACCTGTCGTGCCGCCCGGCCGGTCTCGCCGCCCGGTCGTGGTTCCCTTCCCGCTCGCCACTGGATCCGAGGAGGAGACTACGGCGTCCGAGACGACCTTGCCGACTCCGACGCCCACACCGACCGATTTGCCTTAGACCGTCCGCGCCCGAATCTCGATCTCCGATTCGAGAGTCCGGCGGACGGGGCATCGCTCCGCGATTTGGCTGAGCCGTAGTCGCTGTTCCTCGCTCAGTGAACCCTGGAGCTCGATCACGAGATCGATTCGGTCGATCTTGCCTTCCTTCGTCTCGCAGTTCGTGCAGTCGACGGCATGGATGCGCGAGTGATGAAGACGCACGGTGACCGACTCCAACGGCCACTTCTTTCGCCGCGCGTACAGCGCGGCCGTCATAGAGGTTCAGGTACCGAGCGCAGAGAGCAGGAGATCGTAGGGCGTCGGACCGGTATCCGTCCCTCCGGCGCTCTCGGGTTCATCCACCGCGAGCCGGTGTCTTCCGACCAGGACCTGCTGTGCGAAGCCCGACGCGGCTCCCGTGACGACGACTGAACCTTCTTCCGACGAGCTCATCGCCGACCTCCTATCGCTTGCTCCCGGTATCCCGGGCCCTTGAGAGCCCGGCCCGGACGCGCGTTCGTGATCCGGCCGCCGTCCACCACCAGCTGCCCGTTCACCATCACGAACGGAATTCCCTCGCTGTAGTGCAGCGGGTCCGCATACGTCGAGCGCTCGCGAACAGTCGCCGGATCGAAGGCGACGACGTCCGCGGCCATTCCCGGCCTCACGATCCCCCGATCGGCGAGCCCCATCCGCGACGCCGGCAGCGAAGTCATCTTCCGGATCGCCTCCTCGAGGGTGAGCAGCTTCTCCTCGCGAACGTAGTGCCCGAGGATCCTCGGCGCCGACCCCCAGGCGCGCGGGTGGGACTTTTCCTCCGAATAGATCCCGTCCTCGGCCTTCGCCCCCGAGTCGGTGCACATCGACACGAGCGGATGGGCGAGCGCCGCGCGCACGTCGTCCTCGCTCATCGAGAACGTGACCCGTCCGACGTTCGCCCGATCCGCAATGACGAGGTCCATGAGCGCGTCGAGCGGGTCCTTCCCTTCGGAGCGGGCGATCTCCTCCAGCGTCTTTCCCTCGTATGGCTTGAGCGCGGGGCTGAGCACTTTCGTGATCAGGATGCGAGAGCCGGGTCTGTCGCTCCAGTCCGGGTTCTCCTTGAGGAAGTCCGCTCGGGCACGTGCGCGCGTGACCGGGTCCTGGAGACGCGCAAGCAGCTTCTCACGGCCCCCCTCGCGGACCCAGAGCGGCAGGCTGGCATCGAGATTGTTGGAGCTCGCCGCCCACGGATACTGGTTCGCCGAGACATCGAGCCCGTCGGCACGGGCCTGTTCGATTCGCCGCAGAACCCCGGGCATCCGCCCCCAGTTGCGCCTGCCCCCGGTCTTCAAGTGATAGATCTGAGCGGGAATCCGCGCCTCGCGCGCGATGCGAAAGACCTCGTCCAGGCTCGCGTCGATCTTGTCGCCTTCGTCGCGCTGGTGGGTGATGTACGTGCCGCCGTAGCGCGCCGCGACCTTCGCGAGCGCAATGATCTCCTCGGTCGACGCGAATCGGTCGGGAACGTACGCGAGCGAAG
>DASXTN010000318.1:0-4856 GCA_036505435.1 Thermoanaerobaculia bacterium
ACGTGGTACAGCGCCCCGGGAAACTCCAGGCGGAGGGGTCTCGACACATGCACTCGCTTCTATGGATTGTCATGTGGCAAGTGGAGACCTGACCCCCGATGTGGCAAGTGGAGACCTGACCCTCAGTAGCGCGTCGATGCCGGCGGAGATCGTTTCCTCGGGGACGGAAAACGAGAAGCGCAAGTGCCCTTCTCCCTCCGGGCCGAACACGAGCCCGGGCACGGTGGCGACGCGGGCAGAATCGAGCAGCATCGCGGCCGCGGCGCGCGAGTCCGTGCCGAGCCAGGTTGGAGTCTTCGGGAAGAGGTACAGCGCGGCACGGGGGGTCTCGACTTCGAATCCGGCGGCGCGCAGCCCTTCGGCCAGCCGGTCGCGGCGGCGGCGGTATCCTGCCTTCCACTCCTCGAGGAACGTCGCGTCCATCGAGAGCGCTTCGAGAGCCGCCCATTGCGTCGGGGTAGAGACGCCGTTGGTCGAATACAGAACGGCGGTACGGATCGGTGACTGATAGCGCTCGGGAGCGATCACGTAGCCCGCTCGCCAGCCCGTCATCGAGTAGCTCTTCGACAGCGTGAAGACCGAGAGAGTCCGCTCGGGCATGCCGGGCAGCGACGCCGGCGAGACGTGCTTCTCGCCCTCGTAGATCAAATCCTCGTAGGCTTCGTCCGATACCATCGCGAGGCCGCTACCGGCAACGAATGCGCAGACCTCCTCGACTTCCTGGCGGGAGAACACGTCGCCGGTCGGGTTCACGGGAGAGTTCCAGTAGAGAGCCTTCGTCCGCGGCGTCACGACGCTGGCGAGGGTCGCGGAGATTCCCCGAGCACGTGCACGCTCCGTCGATACGAGCAGCGGCACGCCGCCGTTCCACGTGATGACATCGACGATCGGAGTCCAGTACGGCGAGAAGGTCAAGACCTCGTCGCCGGGATCGAGAAGCGTCGCGAATGCTGCGAAGAGGCCGTGCATGCCCCCGTTGACGACGATGGGGCTCTCCTCGTCGGCCGGGATGAGGTTCTTTCGTCGCACCTTCTCGAGAATCGCGCGCCGAAGCTCGGGGATCCCCGACGATGGCGCGTAGCGAGTCTGGTTGCACTCGAGGGCCTTCTCCATCGCCCGCTTGATGTTCTCGGGCGTCGTCATGTAAGGCTCACCGCCTTCGAATCTGTAGACCCTTTCTCCGGCGGCGAGAAGCTCCATGACGCGATTGCGCACCTGGACGATCTCGGAGAAGCCGACGCGGTCGAAGCGGCGCGAGGGGGCTGGAACCGAAGCGGTTGTCATCGTTCGAAGAGGAATCGGCCTAGAGCTTCTCCGAAATCGCCTTCGCCTGGGTAAAGAGATAGAGATACTCGCGTCCTCCCGCTTTCGAGTCCGTGCCGGACATGTTGAAGCCGCCGAAGGGGTGCACGCCGACGAGCGCTCCGGTGCACTTACGGTTCAAGTAGAGATTGCCACAGAACAGCTCGCGCTTTCCGCGGGCGAGCCGCTCGCGGTCGCGGGAATAGAGCGAGCCCGTCAAACCGTACTCCGTGTCGTTGGCGACCGCGATCCCTTCGTCGAAGTCCTTGACGATGAGGACGGCCAGGACCGGTCCGAAGATTTCCTCCCGCGCGATCCGGGCGCCGGGCTTGACACGATCGACAATCGTCGGCATGACGAAAAAACCGTCGCCCGGACCCGGCTCGCCTCCAACGACGACCCGACCTTCTTTGCGGCCGAGATCCACGTACTCGAGGATCTTCCTCTGCGCGCCGGCGTTGATGACGGCTCCGACGGCGTTGTTCGGGTCGCGGACGTCGCCGACAGTCAGCGCCTTCGTCTTCGCAACGATCTTCTCGAGGAGCTCGTCGTGCACTTTCTCGTGCACGATCAACCGAGAGCACGCCGAGCACTTCTGCCCCTGGAATCCGAAGGCGGAGGCGACGACCCCGTTCGCAGCTTCGTCCAGGTCGGCCGTCTCGTCGACGAGGATGAAGTCCTTGCCGCCCATCTCGAGAATCGCCCGCTTGATCCAGAGCTGACCGTCCGAGACGCGGGCCGCCTTCTCGCTGATCTCTAGCCCGACGTTGCGCGAACCGGTGAACGCGATCATCCGGATCTTCGGATGCTCGACGAGCGTGTTGCCCACGGTCGAGCCCGGCCCGGTGACGAAGTTCAGGACGCCGTCGGGAACCCCGGCTTCTTCGCACGCCTGGACGAACATAGTCGCGATCCCCGCCGCATCGGACGAAGGTTTGAGAACGACCGTGTTGCCGGTGACGAGCGCGGCCGTGGTCATCCCTGCCAAGATGGCCAGGGGGAAGTTCCAAGGCGGTATGACGGCGCAAACGCCGAGCGGGATGAATTCGAGCTCGTTCTTCTCGCCCGGATACGGCGTCAGAGGCTGCGGCTGCGCCAGCCGCTCCATCTCGCGCGCGTAGAACTCGCAGAAGTCGATCGCCTCCGCGGTGTCCGCGTCGGCCTCCGCCCACGATTTCGACTCCTCGAGGACCATCATGGCGGAGAACTCGTGCTTGCGCTTGCGGAAGATCGCCGCGACTCGGAGAAGAAGCGCCGAGCGCTCCTCGGGGGGGACACGCGACCAGGACGGGAACGCCTTCCAGGCCG
Organism: Thermoanaerobaculia bacterium; assembly: GCA_036505435.1. Taxonomy (GTDB): domain Bacteria; phylum Acidobacteriota; class Thermoanaerobaculia; order UBA5066; family Gp7-AA6; genus Gp7-AA6. Next base: position 2,611 of record DASXTN010000318.1, read on the forward strand.
CCTCGACCGCCCGGTCCGCGTCTTCTCTGGTCCCCTGCGGGAACCGGCCGATCACCTGGTTTCGGTTGCACGGGTTGACGGAGTTGAAGGTCTCGTCCGCGCCGACTTCATTGCCGCCGATTCGATTCTTGCCTTCGATTGGCAGGCGCGCCTCGACCTTCGCGAGGGCAGCGCGGAAAGCGCTGCGGTGCGATTCGGCGGAGAAATCGGTCAGCGGCTCGTTCGCAAACTCGGGGAGCAAGAGGCGACCTCCGGGGGAGATTCTAAGGGGTTCGGAAATCAGTCCAACGGCTCGATCGTCGTCAGGGAGCGGTTCTCGCCTTCCGCGATGATCCAGGCTTTCCAACGGTTCACGGTGTCGCGGCGTTTCGTGACGAGGCGCCCCGCGGCGACCGCGTACTCATTCTTCTCGGTCGTGTCGAACCGCACCTTGAAGATGAAGCGGCGCACCTCCGTGTGCACGCGGATCTCCGACGCCAGCGGAATGCCGTTCCTCTCGATCCAGAGGCGCGCCGTCCGCCTAACCTTGAACCCCTTTTCGCGATCGAGACCGCGCGGTGCGCGCAGGACGAGGTCGAGCACCCGTGCGGCGCGTCCGCTCACGCGATCCGGCAGCTCCGATGAGAGGCGCGCGCCGGCGAGGTCCTCGAGCAGTTTCTCCGCCGGCCGTAAGAGTCCCATGACCCGCAGGGCATCGAGATCCCGCACGGCGTCGCCCGGGCCGCGCGAGTCGCGCCGCCCCGCCTGCTCCCGGGCGGCCTGCGCCACAACCGTGTCGTCGTAGACGAGCCGGAGTGGCTCTCCGGGGCCGCCATCTTCCGCGACGATGCTCGCCCGTGCCTGGCGCGTGCGCTTCTCACCCTCGTCGCTGTACTCGCCGGAGTTCTCTTGCGTGACCCGCGCGCGAAACGCCTCGCGCGCGCGCAGTCTTTCGAGCGCGGCCCGGAGGTCGTCGAGACCGGTCGCTCCCGCCATGGAGGCGCAGAGCACGAGCGCGATGATTTCGCCCGCTCGTCTCATGGCCTCTGTTTTCTCGATGCCAGTGCGTAGAAAACGACACCCATCGCGACGAATGCCGACGCCCCGCCGACGAGAAGCACCACGCGCAAGGCTTTTCGCGGCTCGTCCGCCGGTGGAATACAGGCGAGCACGATCGCGAGCGCCGTCATCGCGAAGCCCGAAACGTTGGAGGCAACGTTACCCATTCGCCCGCCCGGAACCGGAATCGCGCCGGGCGCGCGCGCCGTCTCGCCGCGCAATGCGATGCAGGACGCGAACATGTAGAGGTAGGGAATGAACGCGAGAATCGTCGTCAGGTCCGCGAAGAACAGGTACGCGTTCTGGACCGTCGTTCCGACCGTCGCCAACAACGTGAGGCCGACCGCGATCACGCCCTGCGCAACCAGCGCGAGAGCGGGAGTGTTCCACCGCGGATGAAGGCGTGAGAACGCCGGGGGGAGGTATCGGTCGATCCCCGCCACGAAGAGGAGCCGCCCGCTCCCCGCGAACCACGCCTCGAGACCTCCGAGGCCCGCGATCGCCATCAAGAGCGCCGTCGGCGCTCCGAGGAAAGCGAGACCGACCCGCGCGCCTGCCTTCGTGACGGCCTGGTTGATCCCGGTCACAATGGACGTCTCGGAAGTCGGCAACGCGACCAGAAGCGCGAGGGTGCCTGCGATGTAGACGAACGCGATCGCGGCCGCGGAGACGAAGATCGCGCGGGGTAGGGTCCGGCGTGGCTCGACGATTTCCTCCGAGACGATCGGTGCGAGCTCGAAGCCCGCGAACGCGAAGCAGAGCTTCGAGAAAACGAGGATGAGACCGAGCTCCGAGAATCGCGGAAGGAGCATGTCGAACCGGATGGCGTTCGCCGATCCGAAACGAAAGAGCGCAATCGCGGCGATGATCAGCAGAAATACGATCGGCAGCCAGTTCCCGAGGCCACCGACGTTCTGGATCCACTTGCCTGCTTTCCAGCCCACGACGCTCGCGACGATCGCGATCAGCAGCAACGCCAGCGATGCGACCAGGCCGTATGCGTGACTCTGCTCCAGGTGCGCGTAGCGCGTCCCGAAGATGTACAGGCCCATCCCCGCCGTCGCGAGCGCGAGGGACGGGTAGTAGAAGACGTTGCTCATCCAGTACGACCAGCCGGTGACGAATCCGTGCAGGTCGCCGAACGCCCGCTTCGACCAGGCGTACAAGCCGCCTTCCTGCGGAAACGCGGAGGAGAGAGCGGTGACGCA
>DASXTN010000319.1:0-6228 GCA_036505435.1 Thermoanaerobaculia bacterium
GAACCGAGGAGAAGCCATGCCGGTTGACGTCCTCGCCATCGCCGCCCATCCCGACGACGTCGAGCTCGGCTGCGGCGGGACGCTCCTTCAGTTGAAGGGACGCGGGAAGCGATTCGGAATCGTCGACCTGACCCGCGGTGAAATGGGAACCCGCGGAACCGAAGAAACCCGACGGCGGGAGGCCCGGCGGGCGGCGGAGATCCTCGGCGCCGAGTTCCGCGAAACCCTCGACTTCGGCGACGGCGGCATTGCCGGCACGCGCGAGCAGGAGCTCGCTCTCATGGACGTCGTGCGTCGGGAGAGGCCGCGGCTCGTCCTCACCTCGTACCCCGACGATCGGCATCCGGATCACGCCCGGGCTGGACGGCTCGTCACCGATGCAGCGTTCTTCGCGGGCCTGCGCCGGATCGAGACTGCCCACCCCGCCTATCGTCCTCAGCAGACGATCTATTTTTCGACCGCTTACCTGCAAGAGCCCGATTTCGTCGTGGACGTTACGCCGGTCATCGAAATACGCAGGGCGGCCATTGGCGCCTTCTCGAGCCAGTTCCACCAGGAGAAGTCGACGGAGCCGGAGACTCTCCTCTCGCAGACGCACTTTCTCGAATCGGTGGAGGCGCGCGCGCGTCACTTCGGGTTCCTGATCGGGGTCGAGTTCGGCGAGGGTTTCGTTGCGAAACGCCCGCCGCGCATCGACGACCTCGTCGGCGCATTCGAGGGTTTCGAGCCGGGCTTCTAGCGCCGGGCGCGCACGATGTTGAACCCTTCATGAAAATCGGCATTACCTGCTACCCCACGTACGGCGGCAGCGGTGTCGTTGCGACCGAGCTGGGTGTCGCGCTTGCGGCACGCGGCGACGAAATCCATTTCATCTCGTACGATCTGCCGTCGCGTCTGGCGCTTCCCCGTCCGCGTCCGCGCGTCTACTTCCACGAAGTCGTTGCTCCGACCTACCCGCTTTTCGTTTCTCCGCCGTACACCCTCGCCCTTGCGACCAAGATGGCGGAAGTGGCGGAGCGGGCGCACCTCGACCTTCTGCACGTGCACTACGCGCTCCCTCACGCGATCTCCGCGATCCTCGCGCGCGAGATGAGCAACGGAAACGGGGTGCGTATGAAGGTCGTCACGACGCTTCACGGCACCGACATCACGATCGTCGGGCAGGACCGCTCCTACCTGCCGATCACGCGCTGGGGAATCGAGCAGAGTGACGCCGTCACGGCCGTCTCGCGATACCTGACCGAGATGACGATCCGAGAGCTCGGCGTCCGCCGGAAGATCGAGACCATTCCGAACTTCGTCGATCCGAAACGCTATACCCCCGAGGGCGCGTCCTCGTACGCCCGGACGCTCACGCGCGAGGGGGAAACGGCGGTGATCCACGTCTCGAACTTCCGCCCGGTGAAGCGCATCTCCGACGTGCTCGCGATCTTCGACCGAATCCAAAAGAGGCTTCCGGCTCGGCTGCTCCTGATCGGCGACGGGCCGCAGCGCTCGTTCGCCGAGCGGCTCTCGCGGCAGCTCGGTTTCGAAGATCGCGCGCTGTTCCTCGGCAACGTCGCCGCAATCGAGACGGTCCTCCCGGTCGCGAAGTTGATGTTGCTTCCCTCGGATGCCGAGTCGTTCGGGCTCGCGGCGCTCGAAGCGATGGCGTGCGGCGTGCCGGTCATCGGGACGGCAGCGGGAGGGCTGCCGGAGGTCGTCGAGGAGGGCGTCTGCGGCTTCCTTCGACCGGTCGGGGACGTCGAGGGAATGGCGGAGGCGGCGTTCGGACTGCTCGAAGACGAGGAGCGCTGGCGGCGCTTTTCGGCGGAAGCCCGACGGCGCGCCGTCGAGGTGTTTCCGGCCGACGAAATCGTGCCGCGATACCGGAAGCTCTACGAAGAGACGCTCGGCTGAGGCGGCCCGCGGCGAGAATGGCGTCCGCCGATCTCCGCGAGAGCACGATCGCGCTCGGCCGCGGGGCAGAACGCGGCGCGCCAGGAATTCTCGGCGAGCAGCCGCATCGTGCGCTCGCCGAATCCGAGCTTCTCGCGCAGAAGGCTGTGCTCCCGGGCGGTCGTCGTCGCGAAGATGAGCGGGTCGTCGGCGCCGATCGCGACACACACGCCGGCATCGAGGAGGCGCGGGAGCGGATGTTCCTCGAGAGTCGGGACGGCGCCTGTCACGCGGTTGCTCGTCGGCGCGACCCACAGCGGTGTCGATTCCTCGACCAGCCGCGCGAGAAGGTGCGGATCTTCCACCGCCACGATTCCGTGATCGATCCGGTCCGGCCGCAAAAGGTCGAGCGACTCGGTGAGCGACTTCGCACCGCCCCACTCGCCGGCGTGGACGGAAGTCCGCAAGCCGAGGGCTCGGGCGCGGAGGTAAACGCCCGCGAACGCCGTAGCCGGAAGCGAGAGCTCATCGCCGCCGAGTCCGAAGCCGACGACCGAGGGAAGCCGCGTTTTCTCGTGGAGATCCAGCACGCGCTCGGCTGATTCCGGTCCCCACTGTCGCACCGAGTCGAGGAGGATCCGGCACCGCGCTCCCCCCCCGGCCTCCTCGTCGCGAAAGGCGCGGTCGATCTCGGTCAAACACTCGCCGGGATCGAATCCGAAGCGAGCGGGAATCTCCGGTGAGACGTAGATCTCGGTGTAGGACGCGCCGCCGGCGGCAACGGATCGCGCGATTGCGCGCGCCGCCTCGCCGTAGTCCCGAGGCGAGCCGAAGAGGCGACAGACCTCGGCATAGAGCTCGAGAAAGCCGTTGCGATCGAGGATGGCCGCGCGCTCCGTCTCGAAGACGGCCCGGTCGGCGAACCGGTGCCCGGCCCGGCCGGCCAGCGCTTCCAGGGTTCCCAGAGGAAGAGATCCTTCGAAGTGCAAGTGGCAGTCGGCGAAGGGATAGAGAAGACTCATGGAGACCCGAAGCCTCAATCCTACCCCGTAAGAACGGAAAGGGTTGAGCGCAAGAGAAGCCCCTGCTTCGTTTTACGCTTGGCGTTCGACGTTTCACGAACGGGAGCGCCTCAGAACTTTCTCGGTCCGGCTACGTTAATCTAGCCGGAATGCGAAAAGCGCTTCCCGTCTTCGTCTTGGTCTTCGTCGCGGCGGTCGCCTCCGCCGACGAAGTGGTTTTCGAAAAGGCCTACTCGATGGAGGGGGTTTCGCGCGTCTCCGTCGAGAACGTCAATGGAAAGATCGAGGCCTACGCGTGGAATCGGCCGTACCTGAAGGTGCGAGCCGTCAAAACAGCCCATGGCAGCCGCGCCGAAGAGACGCTCCGGTTGACCGAGATTCGAGTGAGGAAGTCCGGCGACGAGATTCAACTCGAGACCGTTAATCCGCGTCGGCGCCGGCTCTTCGGGTTTCTCGACTTCGGATGGCGCAACGCCCACGTGGATTACGAGATGCATCTCCCCGCCCTCGCGCAGGCTCGGCTGGAAACGTGCAACGGCAAAGTTCTCGCGATCGGTCTCGGCAACTCGATCGTGTGCGATGCCGTCAACGGATCGATCGAGCTCCGCGACGTGTTCGGTCCGGTCCGGGCCACCACCGTCAACGGCTCGGTCCGGGTCGTATTCCGCGGCCCGCTCAAGAACTCGCACGTTGAAACGGTGAACGGCAGCGTGGACGTCGCTTTCGACCGGCACTCATCGATCCGCTACATGCTCGAGACGGTGAACGGGCGTATCGAAGGGGATTTCGATCTCGCCGTCGAGGGCAAGTACGGCCCGAAAGAGGCGCGCGGCACCTACAACGGCGGCGCCGAGACCCTCCGCTGCGAGACCGTCAACGGGTCGATCCGTTTGAAGACGAACTAGTTCTCGGTCCTCACTTCCCAGCTGTTATCGTTCGGTCGCCCCATGGCGAACGAGCGGACTGCTTCCCCTCGCGCGATGCTGGTCCTCTCCTATCTGGCCTTCCTGGGGGTGATCCCGCTCCTCTTCGCCCGCGACGATTCCGAAGTCCGCTGGCACGCCCGCAACGGTCTCCTGCTCTTCGGCGCGGTCGTGGCCGTCGCGCTCGTCGCAACGCTCGTCGGGACGGTGCTGCCGGCGCTGGGATGCCTCTACGCGACGCTGATGTTTTTCGTGGTCGTGCTGTACGCCTTCATCGCGATCCTCGCGATCGTCAAAGCGCTCGACGGGCAGCGGTTGTTCGTTCCCGGAATCTCGAAATATGCCGGGCGCCGATAGCGTCGGTGGCCTCGTCGGGGACGCGTCCGTCGCGCTCCATCGGATGAACCTGCGTTTTCGCGCGGCGATCGCGCTCGCGGCTTTCATCGGGTTCGGGGCCGGAGACGCGCTGCGTCCCGTGGACGATCAGATCGCGGCGAGAGCGGCAGTTGCCGGCATCGACCTCTATCGCGCGACGGTCGGACTTCTGTTTTCGAAGACGGGAATCGTCCGCTGCCGGTTCGAACCGTCTTGCTCGGCTTACGGGCGCGAGGCGATCAGTCGCTACGGATCTCCCCGCGGGTTTCTGCTGACCGCGCGTCGTATCGGCCGTTGCCACCCGTTCGCGAAGGGCGGAGCCGACCCGGTCCCGTAGGATGGGGACAGACCCCAGTTCACGGCGCGCTGGGTCTGTCCCCTATTGCCGCTGCCCGACGAACGCGAATGCGTCCTGCGTTCGGTTGTCCAGCGTATAGGCAGCCGCGATCACCCCGCCGGCGGTGAACGAGGGAGCCGTTTCCTTGACGGCAACGGTGATGCGCAATCCTGCGCTCTGCGGCGCCCCGACGGTCGTCAGGATCGAGCCGAGCCGTAGGAGCGAGTTCGCCGCGACCACGTAGTTCTGCGTTCCGCCATAAATTTCCGCGGTCACCGGGTCGATCACCCGCACCTCGATCGGCAGCGCGACGTTCGACGTGTTGGTCACGTCGAGGTTGGTGCGAAAGTTCGAATCTCCGGAGTTCACGCCGAAGATCTGCAGCACGTTCACCGTATCGGTCGCCGCGGTCTTCTTCGTCAGCGACTCGGTGATCGGGATGGCGGGCACGAAGAAGCCGTACGTTCCGGCCGGCGCGGCCGTGTAAATTCGGCCGGCTCCGAGGATCGGGCCGGTCGACTGCCAGCGGAGAGTGCCGACCGCTCCATCGCCCGCCGGAACCGTCGAAAGCGTCACATCCGGAAGAAACCGGGTCTCTCGGGGCGCGAGCGTGATCGGAGCGGAGCTGATTGGCGCGGCCGGAGCTCCATCCGTCACCGCGGGATGGAAGGTCAGCGTCACCGTCACGCCGGCCGACGAATCGGGATTGAACAGCCAGAGGTCCGTCCGGAACAGCGCCCCAAACTGGCCCTGCACGCGTCCCGCCGTGATGAACCATCCGGCGTTGGTCGCCGGCGAGTAGACCGCCCGAGCCGAAGCGGAAAAGAGAAAGAGTGAAGCCAAGCCTGTGGCGACGACCAGGCGGCGGTTCATGGGGACCTCCTGTGAGAAGGGACGATGGTGCCGGGAAGGAGGTTTACGTCGAGCGGTGAACCGAGAGCTGCGAGCTCAAACTATCGATTGGTGCCGTCGGCCGGACTCGAACCGGCATGGGTTGCCCCATACGCCCCTCAAACGTACGTGTCTACCAATTCCACCACGACGGCACTAGGGCTTCGCGGGACCTCCCGAGGGATTCGCGCGCGGCGGAGCCGGTCGCGAGGGCGCGCCAGTCGCCGGCTGTGCGGGAGCGCCCGTCGCCGGCTGCGGAGCGGGAGCCGCCCCTGTCCCCGCAGGCAGCGGCGCCGGTGCCGGCGCTTTCTGCGTCGCGGCCTTTTGCGGCAACGTCCTGACGACCGACGATCGCGGTCGCGCCTCCAGCAACGTCAGGAGCAGCGCGAGCACGATGAAGCCGACGAAAGCGCCCGTCGTCAGCTTGTGCAGGAGCGTCGTCGCCCCGCGGGCGCCGAACGCCGTCTGGCTGCCGCCGCCGCCGAACGCGCCCGCGATGTCCGCACCCTTCCCCTGCTGGAGGAGAACCACCAGAATGAGGAAGAAGCAGACGAAGATGTAGACCACCACGAGCGCGATGTAGGCAAATGCCACGAGGCCTCCGCCAAAAAAGGCAGGAGAGTTTACAGACGGCTGACCGTCCGGTCAAGCCGCGCCGGCTCGCGGTAGTGTCCTAGTTTCGGGTGGGCTTAGATGCAGCGAAGCGGAGCGAGTCCGCTGCAACGCCATGTTCGGCGGCCGTCCGCCTTGCACAAGTAATTCGGCTGTACCTCATTGCTTCTCGTCGTGAATCGCGTCCCGC
>DASXTN010000320.1:0-3190 GCA_036505435.1 Thermoanaerobaculia bacterium
CGACATCATCCATCTGCTCTACCCGCAGTTCCTTCCCAACCGTGCGGCGCTCATCTACGCGCGCGTGATGATCCGGCGCGCCCTTTCACGCGCCGATCGCATCATCACCGTCTCGTACAACAGCAAGCGAGACCTCGTCGACTACTTCGGCATCTCTCCCTCGCGCGTCGAGGTGATCTACAACGGCGTTTCGCCGGAATTCCGGACCGGGCTACCCGACGACGAGCGCGCTCGCGTCGCGCGCAAATACGGAATCACGCGACCCTACCTGCTCTTCCTGGGAGGTGAGAAGCCCCACAAGAACGTCCAGAACGTCGTCCGAGCATTCGCCGAGGCGAGGCGGAGCCGGCCCGATCTGCCGCACGTTCTCGCTCTCGCGGGCCCGATGCCCAAGAACAGCGCGCGAATCGACGCGCTCATCAGGGCGCTCGACGTCGGCTCGGCGATCGCGCGACCCGGGTTGATCGACGAGGAGGATCTCCCCGGGCTCTTCTCCGGAGCGGACGTCCTTTTGTACCCGACTCTCTATGAGGGATTCGGCCTGCCGGTCGTCGAGGCGATGGCGTGCGGGACGCCGGTGCTCACGTCCTCGACCTCGGCCCTCCAGGAAATCGCCGGGGGTTATTCCTATCTCGTCGATCCTCTCGACGTGGACGCGATCGCGCGAGGAATTCTGGCGCTCACGACCAACCCCAAGGTGCGCGCCGACTTCGTCGAGCTGGGTCGAAAGCGGGCACTCGACTTTTCCTGGGACAAGGCCGCGGAGCGGACGCTCGAGGTTTATGCGGAGGTGCTCGCGGCGACCCGTAGGACATGAAGACCGCCGTCGTTCACGACTGGTTGAACGGGATGCGCGGCGGAGAGAAGGTCCTCGAAGAGATCCTTCCGCTGGTCCCGGAGCCCACGATCTTCACGCTCTTCCACGCCCCCGGCTCGGTGTCGTCGGCGATCGAGCGGTATCCCATCCGCGTCTCGCCGCTGAACCGTCTCCCGTTTTCCCGCCGTCATTACCGTCAGTACCTGCCTCTCTTCCCCCGCGCCGTCGAGGCGTTTGACCTCTCCGGCTTCGACTTCGTGGTCTCCTCGTCGCATTGTGTGGCGAAGGGCGCGATTGCACGGAACGGGGCGCCGCACCTCTGTTATTGCCACACGCCCGTCCGCTACGCGTACGAGCAGTTCGACGTCTACTTCCCGCGTGGAAGCACACGGTTCTGGAATCTGAAGAAGGCAGCGATCGACCGACTTCGGCGGTGGGACCAGGCGACCGCCGATCGTCCGACGCGCTACGTCGCGAACTCCGCGGCGGTGGCCGATCGCATCCGACGTCACTACAGTCGCATGGCGACGGTCGTTCACCCGCCGGTGGACGTGGAGTTCTTCCACGGCTCGAACGCGCCGCGCTCGAACTTTCTGCTCTCGGTCGGTTCGCTCGTCCCGTACAAGCGCTTCGAGCTCGCGTTCGACGCGGCCCGGCGGCTCGACCGGCCCCTCGTACTCGTGGGAAAAGGTCCGGAGGAGCGGCGCCTCCGCGCCGTCGCGCCTCCGTCCGTACGAATGATGTCGAACGTGGGATCCGAGGCGCTTCGGGAGCTGTACCGGACGTGCCACGCCTTCGTCCAGCCGGGAGAGGAGGACTTCGGCATATCGGCCGTGGAGGCCCTTGCCTGCGGCGCTCCGGTCGCCGCGCTCGGACGGGGCGGCGCCCGGGACTCCATCCGCCAGGGGGAGAACGGATTCTTGTACGACGACGAGACCGCGGAATGCCTCGCGGACGCGGTCGAGAAGATCGGCCGCACGCGGTTCGATTACACTGCCGTCCGGGCGACGGCGCTGCCGTTCGCGCGCGAGCGATTCGTCCGAGAGTTCAAGCAAGCAGTCGCTGAAGTGCGAGAGACCCGACCCCGTTCGGAGACCGGCCGATGAGACCCGGCGACATTCATCGCTCGAACCGCCGGCTGGTCGCGCTCTTTCTGGTGTCCGACCTCGCGGCGACCTTCCTGGCGCTCGCGGCGGCTTATTGGCTGCGCTTCGAAGCTGAGGTCATCCCCGTCACCAAGGGAGTTCCTCCTGCCTCCGCGTACCTCCGTCTCTTCCCGTTCATCGCCGTGCTGTGGCCGTTCGTCTACTACTTCCACGGCCTCTACCAGGTTCGGCGCAACCGCTCGAGCGTGGAAGAGGGATTCGCAGTCCTCGTGGCGACGGGTCTCGCGACGCTGCTTCTCGTCGGGATCGCAGCCTTCTCGCGGGGGTTCGACTACTCCCGCGCGGTCCTCGTCCTTTTTCTCGCCTCCGATGTGCTCTTCGTCTTCGCCGCCCGGACCGCGATTCGCCGCTACCTCGAGGAGGCCTGGCGGCACGGCTATGGGGTGAGGCGCGTGCTCGTCGTCGGCGCGGGAAGACTGGGACGCGCCGTCGTGGACAAGCTCGCCGAGCATCCGGAGGCCGGCTTGCGCGCGATCGGATTCGTCGACGACGACCCTGGAAAGCGCGGCCTGGCATACCGCGGGGTTCCGGTCGTCGGCAAAACCTCCGAAGCGGCGGGGATCGTCGAGCAAAGGCACGTCGATGCCGTCTTTCTGGCTCTGCCTCTCGAAGCGCATCGAGCATTGCTCGCCGTCGTCAAGGACGTCGCCCGCACGGTGGCGGACGTTCGGGTCGTTCCGGATCTGCTCCAGCACATCACCTTCCGCGCCGGAGTCGAGGATCTGGACGGGCTCCCCGTCGTGCATCTGACGCAAGTGCCGCTGACCGGGTGGATGAGCCTGGTCAAACGGATGATCGATCTCGCGATCGCCTCGACGGCGCTCGTGATCCTTTCGCCGCTTTTCGCCGTCATCGCCCTCGCGATCCGCCTGACGGGCAGACCAATCTTTTATCGACAGTGTCGGATGGGACTGGATGGACGTCCGTTCGACATCGTCAAGTTCCGCTCGATGCGGTCGGGCGCGGAGGACGAATCCGGACCGACGTGGTCGGGCCCGGACGACCCTCGGCGCACGCGGGTCGGCCGATTCCTGCGGCGCTGGAGCTTGGACGAGCTCCCGCAGCTCGTGAACGTGTTGAAGGGAGAGATGTCGCTCGTCGGTCCGCGGCCCGAGCGTCCCGAATTCGTTCGCGATTTCAAGGAGAAGTTTCCTCAGTACATGTTGCGTCACCGCGTTCGCGCCGGCATGACGGGATGGGCGCAGGT
>DASXTN010000321.1:0-1940 GCA_036505435.1 Thermoanaerobaculia bacterium
AATCGCGCGGCGCAAAAGATTCACCGCGCGGTGGACGTTCGATTTCGCGGTTCCGAGCGGCTGCTTCAGGATCGCCGCGACCTCCTCCAGGCTGAGACCTTCGACGTAACGGAGGATGATCGCCGACCGGTACCGGTCGGGCAGCGTCGCCACGAGCGACGCGATATCGGCTCGTTTTTCGGCCTGCTCGAACCGGCGGTCCGGCCTCGATTCCGGATCGTCGGAAGCTTCCCAGGCGTGACGCGCTGCGTCGCCGTTCGGGCCGCCCTGGTCGATCGAGACGAGCCGGCGCTCGCGTTTCCCTCTCAGCCGGTTGCGCGAGACGTTCAAAGTGATCCGGTAGAGCCACGCCTGCAGAGCGAGCGAACGGATCCGCTCGGCCGGATAGGTCTTCAACGCGCGGTACGCCCGCACGAACGCATCCTGCGCGACCTCCTCGGCGTCCGCGCGGCTGTCGCAGAGACGGTGAGCGAACGAAAAGAGGCGGTCCTGGAAAACGCGCACCAGCCGCTCGAATGCCGCGTCGAGGTCGTCGGCGAGCTCGTTGACGAGAGACTCCATCTGCGGCTTCACACCGTCTCTTCGGCCTTCCGGCTCACGCGGAGCCTGGACCACCCGAAAGCCGGTCGATCCGTCGATGCGGGTGGGGAAGCCGTCCGGTACGCAGGTCGTGCTCATCGCGCCCTCTCGACATCTAGAACACGTCCGGGCAGCGGAAGGTTGCAGGAGTGCCGGCGCCCTCTTCTTTACGCCGGTACGTACTTCAAGCGCCTTTCGATCGCCCCGGCGATCCATTGCGCGTGATGGCGGCTATTCTCGATGAAAATATGGCCGATTTCGGTGCCTCCGAGAATCGCCCCCGCCAGATAGAGGTTCGGCGCGTTCGATTCGAGGGTGCCGGGATCGTGCGCGGGGATCTTGAGCGGACCTTCCAACCGGATCCCGCATCGTTCGAACAGGGAAAAATCCGGCTCATAGCCGATCAGCGGAAAGATCGCGTCCGCCCGGACGGACTCCTTCCCATGCTCGGCGGTCTCGATGCGGACGACTTCGGGTGTGATCTCGATGATCCGCACGCCGAAGATCGCGCGGATCGCGCCGGCGCGGATCCGGTTCTCCAGATCCGGCTTGATCCAGTACTTCACCCGGTCGGAAATCGCAGGGCCGCGAACGAGGAGGGTGACGCGGGCGCCGTGGCGGTAGAGGTCGAGCGCCGCTTCGGACGCCGAGTTCTTGCCGCCGACGACGATGACATCCCGGTCGTGGTACGGATATCCGGAGACGAACCGCCTGTGGACGTGCGGGAGGTCTTCGCCGGGAACGCCCAGCCTTCGCGGATTGTCGAAGAAGCCGGTTGCGAGGATCCCGGCTGGAGCCGGAAAGCTCCGTGAGCCCCTCGAGTCGCGTGCCGAGAATTCGAGCCCTCCTCCGGGCCGCGGCTCGACGGCGATGATCTCGGTATTCGGAGCCACCCGGACGCCGAACTTCTCCGCAACGGCGCGGTAATACGCGAGCGTCTCGAGCCGCGTCGGGTGAGCTTCGGGCACGCCGAACGGCACGCCGGCGATGTCGAGCAGGTCCCGGGTCGAATACCAGCGCATCTCTTCGGGGAAGTGGTAGATCGTGTGAAGGATGTGCCCTCGGTCGTAGCAGACCGCGGCGATGCCGCGATTGCCGAGCTCGATCGCGCAGGCAATACCGGTCGGCCCGGCTCCGACGATCGCGACGGGATCCACGAGTCGATTCTAAGGTTCGGCCGGGTCGGGGCCAGGTCTACCGGATAGGAAGCGGAGACCTGACCCCGCGGAAGTTACCGGGACTTGGGTGCGGAATAAGCCTCCTCTTCCTCGGAGAGGCTCGAGAGGACGCCAGTCTTTACGCGCAAATTGTTGCGGACATCGCGAACGCCCGGGGCCGCCTCGGCGATATCCTCGGCGAAG
>DASXTN010000322.1:0-5398 GCA_036505435.1 Thermoanaerobaculia bacterium
GGCGGCCGCATGGGCTTCAGGTGGAGGTCCGAGGCCTCCTTCCCGGCCATGAACCGGAGAAACTCCGCCAGTTTCAGGATGGAAAGATTATAACGAAGATCCGTTCAGGAAGTTGGCATACGAAGTCCCAAGCGTGAGGTCTCAACTCCCAAGTGGCCGGCCTGCTGCTCGATGAACGCTCCGATGCTACTCGGAACTCTGGACTTGGGATTTGGGGCTTTGCGCACGGAGCCACCTTCGGGCATCCGCGCGCGTCCGAATTCTTCCGGCGAGCGCTTCGATCCGCACCGCGTCGAGCAGGCGTCCGACTTCGGGTCCCGGAGGAATGCCGAGCCACTCGAGGACGTCGGCCCCTCGGACGTCCGGAATCGGTGGCTTTCGGGCGACCCGGGCGCGCAATTGCCGCGCCCGTGAGCGCTCGCGTGGCCGGAGGATCTCCAACAGCCGCAGGGCGTCGGGAGCGCGCTCGGCGGCATCGAGGATCCACCTCCACAGATCCTCTTCGACCCGTGCACGCGCCGCGCCGTCGACGAGACCCAGGAGGCGTGCGACGTCCTCCGCCTCGCTAGCTCCCCAGCGGAGGCGCTTCAACCACGACGCCGCCTCCCGTGGAGAGAGGCCGATCTCGCCTGCGAGGAAGGCGAGCCGGAGTCGGCGCCGCCGCTCGGCGGAAAGACGATTCGTCCACGGTCGGTCGAGAATCGCGGAAGCTCGCGCGACCCGCCGCCACTCCCGGTCGGAAACCTCGGCCAGCCGGAATGTCGGCCCGAGGAGATCGTTTGCCGATGCCCAGGAAAGCGCGATAGCGGCCCGCGGCGCCTCGAGTAGCTTTGCGAGTTCCGCCTGGACGCGCTCCTCGGCGACCCGAGCCAGCGCGGGCGCCGTTCTCCGACAGGCGCGGGAGGTTTCGCGGTCCGGCGCGAGGCCGAGAGTCCCGAAGAGCCGCGCCGCCCGGACTGCGCGGAGCGGGTCGTCGGCGAGGTTTTTTGCCGACACCATCCGGAGTCTTCCCGATGAAAGGTCGGTGAGTCCGGCGTGAGGGTCGAGCAATGGGCCCGAGGGGACCTCGACGGCCATCGCGTTGGCGGTGAAGTCCCGGCGCGCAAGGTCCATCTCGATCGAGTCGCCCTCGATCTCCGCGACGTCCACCGTCCGTCCGCGCCCGGCGACGCGGAAAACCCGGGGCTTCCGATCTCCGGAGAGGAGAACAGCGCGTCCACCGCCGCGGGATTCCATCTCGTGCGCGATCGCATCTGCGTCGCCGCTGACCGCGACGTCCACTTCCGGCACCTCGCGGCCGAGGATTACGTCGCGTAGCGCTCCGCCGACGATCCAGACCCGTGCGCGGTGGCGCGTGGCGATCCGGGCGAGATCGGTCAGGTCCGGGTCCTCGACGAGCCTCCCGAGGCGCTCACGCACTCTTCCCCGCACCCGGGAATCTGCAAAAGTGGTCTTCCGGCTTACAATCTTTGGATGCCCTCCCGCCCTTCAACGGTTACTCCGGACGTGGTGCGCCGGATCGCGGCTCTCGCCCGGCTCCGGGTACCGGAAAGCGAGCTCTCCCTCTGGACCCGGCAGCTCGATCGAATTGTGTCGTACATCGACCAGCTGAAGGAGCTTCCCGAAGACGTGTTCTCCTCGCGCGACTCCTCCCCGGCGACGCCTTTCCGCCCCGATATCGCCTGCCCGGGCGACGGGGAGCGGGCTCTCGCCGAAAACGCGCCCGTGAGCGCGCACGGCTTCGGCGTGGTGCCTCGGGTGGTCGGGAGCGGGGAGTGACCCTGCCCCGTCCAGGGAGCGGCCGCTGAGCTCGCGCCCCCCGGGCGTCGTTCTGACGGCTCACGAAGTCCGGTCTCGGCGCTGCTCCGCCGAAGAGACGCTGGCGGACGCGCTCTCCCGGATCGAGGCGCTCGACGGCAAGGTCGGCGCGTTTCTCGAGGTCAACCCGGAGGAAGCATTTCGGGAAGCGCGCACCGCCGACGCGCGGGTCGCAGCGGGGGAGGACCTGCTTCTCGCCGGGGTGCCCCTGGCGATCAAAGACAACATGTGGGTCGCGGGGCGGCAGGCGACTTGCGCCTCCCGAATCCTGCAAGGCTTCCGTCCGACGAGCGACTCGACCGCAGTTTCCCGTCTGCGACGGGCCGGGGCCATCTTCGTCGGCCGCACGAACATGGACGAGTTCGCGATGGGTTCCTCGACGGAGAACAGCGCAATCCAGCTCACGCGCAATCCATGGGACCTGGAGCGCATTCCGGGGGGCTCGTCGGGTGGCAGCGCCGCCGCCGTCGCGTCCGGCATGGTTCCGGGCGCGCTCGGGTCGGACACGGGGGGCTCGATCCGGCAGCCGGCAGCCTGCTGTGGGGTCGTCGGCTTCAAGCCGACGTACGGCCGCGTCTCGCGCTACGGCCTCGTCGCGTTCGCGTCGTCTCTCGATCAAATCGGACCGCTCGCGCGAAACGTCGGCGACGCCGCTCGCGTCTATCGGGTGCTCGCGGGAGAGGACCCGCTCGATTCGACCAGCGCGGCCGAGGACCCCGGCGATCCGGAGGCCGCCGCGGCGAAGGGGGCCGCGAGACTTCGGGTCGGCTTCCTCGCGGAAGCGGAAGCAGAGGGCTTGGACGGCGAGGTAGCGACGAACCTCGAGGAAGCGCGCCGCGCCTTCTCCGCCGCCGGAGCGCAGGTGACCTCGGTTTCAGTTCCGCGGGCTCCGTATGCGATCGCGATCTACTACGTGGTAGCGAGCGCCGAAGCTTCGTCGAATCTCGCGCGCTACGACTCGGTGCGTTACGGGCCGCGGCCTTCCGACGGCGATCTCGCTTCGCTGTACGTCGAGAGCCGGACGAGAGGCTTTGGACCTGAGGTCAAGCGCCGAATCCTCCTCGGCACGTTCGCGCTCGCGGCAGGCTACTACGAGGCGTACTACGGTCGCGCGATGAGAGCTCGCGGCGTCCTCGCGGAGGATTTCGAGCGCGCTTTCCAGGAAGTCGACGTCATCGTGTGTCCTTCGATTCCCACGCCGGCTTTCCGGATCGGCGAAAAGACCGAGGATCCCTTGACGATGTACCTCTCGGACATCTTCACGGTGCCGGCGTCGCTCGCGGGACTTCCGGCGATCTCGGTGCCGTCGGGGTTCTCGAGGGACGGGCTCCCGCTCGGACTCCAGATTCTCGGCCCGCGATTCGGCGAGGAGAACGTGTTCGCTGCGGCCGGCGGTTTCGAGCGTGCGATCGCGCTCCCCGACGAGCTGCCGCGGGGAGTGCGCTCGTGACCGGCGCCGTGGCGATGCTCCTTCTCGGGGCATCGACCCTCTTCGGCGAGTTTCGTGGAGAAAAGACCGTCGTGGTCTCGGCGGAGCTTCACGTTTCGATCGGCGAAGGGGACGAGATCATGCTCTCCGCGCGCCCGCTTCCGGGCGAGGGGCTCGATGCGTTCGTCAAACGTTTCACGGAAGATCCGAAAACGAAGAAGGAGATCCTCTCGCAGAACGAGGGGGTGAAGCTCTTGAGCAACGACGTTTTCGTGCGGGTCCCCTACCGCCTCCTTTCCGAGAACTACCGCCGGATCGCAATCGAGGCTCTCTTCCCGGACGATACGGGTGAGGCTGCGGGATGGAATCACCGCGTCGCTGCTCTGACCGGCAAGCCCGAGAGCCTCTGGCGCATTGCGGAGTGGTTCACGGGTAACGGCGCGAACTACCGGGAAATCCGTGCGGCAAATGGTCTCGAGTCTCTTCAGACGGAGCGCGGTCAGGCCGTGCGGATCCCGTTGAAGTTCCTTTCTTCCACGTTCCGGGACGAGGCCGAGACAACGGCGCTCCAGGTCCCTCTCGAGTTCGGCCGCGACGATCAGGGCCGCTACGCAGTCTACCGGCTGCAGCGCGGCGAGGCGCTCTACTCTGCAGTCGTGGTGCGATTGACCGGTCGCGTCCACGCCGAGGACGTCAATGCGAAGGCCGCCGAGATCGCGTCGCGCAGCGGAATCACCGACGTGCGTGCAATCCCGGTGGGATATACGGTCAAGATCCCCGTCGAGGACCTCTCGCCCGAGTTCCGCCCGCCGAACGATCCCGCGCGGATCGAGGAAGAGAAGGGTCGCCTCGAAGCGACCCAGTTCGTGAATCGCGTTCGGGCGGTGAACCTGGCCGGGGTCACGTTCGTGCTCGACGCGGGGCACGGAGGGCGCGACACCGGGGCTCTCGTGGACGGTGTCGAGGAGGCGCGCCACGTGTACGACATCGCGTGCCGCGTCGAGCGGCTGTTGAAGAAGCACACGAGGGCGACGATCTTCGCCACGGTGCGCCGGCGCGGCCCTTGCGGCGATGGAAGATCGGACGAAGTCCGCGAGTCGCGCACGGCGCGGGTGATGACGACGCCGCCGTACGAGCTCGACGACCCGGTCGCGGGCGTCAACTTCCGCTGGTATCTCGCGAACGCGGTCCTCCGGCGCGCGGAGGACGGAGGCGGCTCCGAGGACCGCACGGTCTTCGTTTCGCTGCACGCAGACTCTCTGCACCCGGCGGTTCGGGGGCTCATGGTCTACATCCCGGGCGAGAAGTTCTTGAAGAGCTCCTACGCGAAGAGCGGCGATCTGTACACGGCTCGTCGTGAGGTGCGCGAGGCGCCGGGCGTCCGCTTCTCGCGGCGCGAACGGATCAAGGCGGAGGGGGTCTCGCGCCATCTCGCCGAGAAGATCGTCGCGGCCTTTCGGTCACTGGGGCTACCGCTGCACGTCTTTCAGCCGATCCGTGTGAACGTGATCCGCGGCGGACGGGAATGGGTGCCGGCAATCCTGCGCTACAACCGGATCCCCGCGCGTGTGCTCGTCGAGGTGTGCAACCTGAACAACCCGGACGACCGAAAGCTCCTCGTCTCGAGGTCTTACCGGGAGAAAGTTGCACAGGCGATCGTGTCCGCGCTGGTCGAGTTCTATGGAGGCGAGGCGAGGCAGACCGTGACGGCACAGAAGGCCTCGCGCGTCACCTCCGATGCCGGCCTGGACCGATGAACCGTTCGTTCTACTCGGCCTTGACCCTCGAACCTTGAGCCTTGAGATTCTCCGAGGGCGTCGCTCGTGGCGCCGGCGTCTCTGCGAGGAACGCTACCCACGCCGAATCTGTCGCGATGGGCAGGTAAGCGGGATCGGAGCGGAGAGCCTCGCGGTCTAACAGACCGTCGCGGTCGAGCGCGCGAAGCGTCTCGACCGCCTTCTCGGCGTTCCCGGCACCCGCGTAGACCTGCGCCTGGAGGCGCAAGCCCTTCCACCGATCCGCCATGAGCAGTCTCGCCTGCTCGACGGACTCGATGGCGCGCCCCTTCTCGCCCAGGTTCGCCTCCGCCACGGCGAGCGCGGACAGCGCATCCGGGTCGGGTCCCGCCTCCGCGAGGTACCAACGCAAGCG
>DASXTN010000323.1:0-3499 GCA_036505435.1 Thermoanaerobaculia bacterium
ACTCGTCCCAAGGAGCGTCATGGACACGAGCAAGATCTTCGACAACCTCGATCGGAGAATCGAAAAGCTCCTCGGAAGGCTCGAGAGCCTGCAAGAGGAGAACGACAAGCTCAAGGCCGATCTCGTCGCTGCCCGCCGAGCCGAGAAAGACGCCGCGGAATCGCGGGGCGTTGTCGAAAAGCTCAAGGCGGACCTCGCCGCCGCCCGGCGCGCCGAGAAGGACGCTGCGGGCTCCCGCGACGAAGTCGAGCGACTCGAGCGCGACCAGGAAGCTGTCCGCGAGCGTTTGGAGAAGCTGATCGGCGCGCTGGAGGCCGCGGAGGGGAGGAAGGGCTAGGAGAAGCGCGGCGATTCTAGTCCCGCTCGCCCGGACCGAGTTTCCCTGAAGGAAACCGCTCCGACGAACCGCTTCGCGACTGTAAACCGTTGACTCCGCAGGCCTGCCGAAACTACACTGAACCATTGAAAGGAGTCATTTCGAGGCTACCGCGTTGGACAAGCGGGGCAGCGTGACGCAGGTCGAGATCTTCGGCCAGACCTACAACGTCCGAGCCGAAGGCGACTCGACCTACATTCACGACCTGGCCCGCTTGGTCGACTCGCGAATGAAAGAAGTGGCGGAAAGGACAGCGACGGTGGATACGACCAAGATCGCCATCCTTGCTGCCCTGAACATTACGGACGATCTTTACCAGGCGGAGAAGCGTCGAACGGGCGAGCCGACGGACTTTCGGGCCCGGGCGGAGCGCCTGATTCGAAAACTAGACGACGCCCTGGGCGCCTGAAGGCGAGGCGTCGGCGACCCCGAGAGGCTCGGGGACACGAGATGAAACGAGCGGCCCGTTGAAACAAGGAACGGTTTTCCCAATTCACAACCCTCGTCGGAAGAGTCGCTTCCGGGCAGTCGTGTAGCCGCGTCCCGACTTCGGCCCCCGGGTAGGGGAGCCGAAATGAACACATCCGTCGCGATCCCGATCGCGGCCGCCATCCTCGCGGTCGCGTTCGCCCTGGTCGCGTACCTTCTCCTCCGGCGCAAGGTCGCCGGCGAGCGCGCCGAAATCCGTGTCGAAGCGGATCGCGTGCTCGCCGAGGCAAACAAGGGCGCCGACGCCCGTCTCCGCGAAGCGGCGATCGAGGCGAAAGAAAAGGTCCTGGCCGCGCAGGTCGAATTCGACAAGACGATCCAGGTCCGGCGCCAGGAAGTGGCCGCTCTGGAAAAGCGGGTCGCCCAGAAAGAGGAGAACCTCGACCGAAAGCTTGCCCAGCTGGAGAAGCGGGAGGAGGACTTCGCGCGAAAGGAGCGCGCGCTCGCGGACGCACAGAAAGGCGTCGAACGGGCGCATGCCGAGGCCGAGAAACTGATCGAGGAGCAGCAGAAGCGACTCGAGCAGATCTCCGGGCTGACGGCCGCCGACGCGAAGCGCGATTTGATCCGCTCGATCGAGAACGAAGCGCGAGTCGAGGCGGCGGGGCTCATGCGGCGCATCGAGGAGGAGGCGGTCGAGCAGGCGACCCAGAAGGCGAGACATCAAATCGGGATGGCGATCCAGAGGCTCGCCTCCGACACGGTCATCGAGGCTACGGTTTCCGTCGTCGAGCTACCTTCCGACGACTTGAAAGGCCGCATCATCGGCCGCGAGGGCCGCAACATCCGCGCGCTCGAGGCGGCGACCGGAGTGGATCTCATCATCGACGACACGCCGGAGGCGATCGTCATCAGCGCCTTCGAGCCGATTCGGCGCGAGGTTGCGCGGCTCGCGCTCGAGAAGTTGGTCGTCGACGGCCGGATCCACCCCGCGCGAATCGAAGAGGTTGTCGAGAAAGTTCGCTCGGAGCTCTGGGAGAAGATCCGGCAGGAAGGGGAGGCGACCGCCCTCGAGTTCTCGATTCCGGACCTGCATCCCGAGCTCATCAAGCTGCTCGGGCGCCTCAAGTTCCGGACGTCCTACGGACAGAACGTGCTCCAACATTCGAAGGAGGTCGCGTGGCTGGCCTCGAGCATGGCCGGGGAGCTCGGCGCGAAGGCCGAGATCGCGAAAAGAGCGGGGCTGCTCCACGATATCGGGAAGGCGATCGACCGCGAAATGGAGGGAACGCACCTGGAGCTGGGCCGAGAGGTCCTGAAGAAGTGCGGCGAGGCCGATGAAGTGATCCACGCGATGGAGTGCCACCACGGCGATTACGAGCCGCGCTCGCTCGAGGCCGTCCTCGTCAACGGCGCCGACGCGCTTTCCGCAGCCCGCCCCGGAGCCCGGCGCGAGATTCTCGAGACCTACGTCAAGCGTTTGGAGAAGCTCGAGCACATCGCCGACGGCTTCAAAGGAGTTCAGAAGGCATTCGCGATCCAGGCAGGTCGGGAGCTGCGCATCATCGTCGAGGCGAACCGGGTGACCGACGACGAGGCGCTCTGGCTCTCCCGCGACATCGCGCGCAAGATCGAGGCGGAGCTGCAGTATCCGGGGCAAATCAAGGTGACCGTGATTCGGGAAACGCGCTCGGTGGAGTATGCGAGATAGCCGTCCGCTGTCATTCGTCAGCAGTGAGCTCGCTTGAACGTCCTCTTCATCGGCGACGTCGTCGGCCAGCCGGGCCGGCGCGCGCTCGATCGCGCGCTCCTTCCCCTGATCGACCGTAACAACGTCGACTTCACGATCGTCAACATCGAGAACGCGGCGGGCGGCTTCGGCCTGACCGTAGAACTCTTCCAAGAGCTTTCGAAGCTGCCGATCGACGTTTTCTCGTCGGGCAACCACATCTGGGACAAAAAGGAGATCTACGAGGTTTTGAACTCTTCCGACCGACTGCTGCGCCCCGCGAATTACCCACCCGGGAACCCCGGCCGCGGCTGGACCGTGCAGACGACGGCGGCGGGGGTCCCCGTGGGGGTGCTCAACCTGCAGGGACAGGTCTTCATGCCGGCCCAATGCGATTCGCCCTTCCGCGTCGCCGATGAAGAGCTTGCCCGCGCGGGCGACGTGAAGGTCATCGTCGTGGACATGCACGCGGAGGCGACCTCGGAGAAGATCGCGATCGGCTGGTACTTGGACGGCCGCGTCTCCGCCGTGCTCGGCACTCACACGCACGTCCCAACCGCCGACGAGACCGTGCGACCGGGCGGCACCGCGTACCAGACGGACGTCGGAATGACCGGCGCGTACGAAGGGGTGATCGGATTCGCGCGGGACCGGATCATCGAGAAATTCCTCGCGCAGACGCCGAAGGCGTTCGAGACCGCGAGGCGCGATATCCGGCTCTGCGGGGCTCTCGTCGGCGTCGACGAAGGGACCGGCCGCGCGAGGACGATCGAACGGATCGAGGTGAAGGTAGAGTGATGGATCTTTCTCTGTCATTCCGAGGCCGAAGGCCGAGGAATCTCTTGATTAGGAAGAGATCCTTCGCTTCGCTCAGGACGACAGCTTCGCTGTCGGATCCCTCGCTGCGCTCGGGATGACAACAGGAAACGGCATGGCTCGCGAGAAACTCTCGGCGATCGTGACTT
>DASXTN010000324.1:0-3084 GCA_036505435.1 Thermoanaerobaculia bacterium
GTCGGTTGACCCCGTCGGCGATCGGACTCGTGGCGGGCGACGGGGCTAACGCCGCCGGGCGGCGTTCCCGTTCGGCCGGTCATCACAGGCAAGAAGGACCTGTTAGGCTTCGCGCCGCTCGATCCTGCGCAGCGCGCGCGTTCGTTCCCGTACAATGCCCTGATGGCCGTCACGACCTCGCGTGAGCGCTATGCAGCCCCGGCTCCGCCAGCGGGGCGGGAGCTCTCTCGTCTTTTCATCTCCGCGCGGCCGGAGCAGTGGGTGAAGAACCTGGTGGTTCCTCTACCCTTTCTCTTCGGGGGAGCGCTCGGTTCCGCCCACGGATGGCGGTTTGCGGCGCTCGGCTTCGCGGTCTTTTGCGCGGTGACGAGCGCGGTTTATCTCGTCAACGACGTCATGGACCGCGAGCGCGACCGCGCCCATCCGGTCAAGCGCCGGCGACCGCTCGCCTCGGGCGAGCTTCGAGTTTCGACGGCGCTCGTCGCTGCGGGGGTCCTGGGTCTGGCAGCCAACGCTGCAGCCTGGCTCCTTCAGGTTCGCTTCGGCGTGTGGTCCATGTTCTACACCGTCCTGATGATCGTCTATTCCCTCTGGCTGAAGAAGGTCCCGTTCGTCGAGGCGTTGATCGTTGCGTCGGGAATGCCTCTTCGGGCGCTTGCGGGAGCCGCGCTCGCCGACGTGCCTCCCTCGACGTTCTTGCTGGTCTGCGCTTACCTGCTCGCCCTCTTTCTCGTAGTGGGCAAGAGGCAGTGGGAGCTCCAGAAGGCTGGCCGAGTAGCCTCCTCCGAGCACCGTTCGGTTCTCGCTTCTTACCGTTCCGAGGGGCTCGATTTCCTCTTCGTCGTCACGGCGCTCGCGACGGTGGCGGCGTACGGTGCCTACAGCGTCGCTCCGCACACTCTCGCATTTCACGGACATTCTTTCGCTCCCACCGTTCCTCTCGTGGTGCTGGGCGTCGCCCGCTACGTGAGACTGGTCTACCGACGCGGAGGAGGAGGAAGCCCGACGCGGGCCCTCCTGATCGACGACCCATGGCTTTTGCTGATCGTGGTGGGCTGGGTCGTGACGGCGGGTTGGATCATCTATGGCCACTGAACAGGAGCCGCGACTCGGCGTCGGCTTCCTCGCGTACAACGAGGAAGATTCGATCCCGAAGACTGTTGCCGAGGCGGTCTCCTCGCTCTCGGCGGTCGAGGGGCTCGACTGGCGCATCCTCGTCGTGAATGACGGCAGCCGCGACCGGACCGGCGAGGTCGCCGAGGCGCTGGCCGTCAAGGATCCGCGGATCTCGGTCGTTCACCATGACGGCAACAAGGGATATGCCGTCGCGACCGAGACGGCGCTCCGGAACACGCCGGGTGAGGTCGTGATGGTCGTGGACGGTGACGGCCAGCACACGATGGCCGACGCGCCGCGGTTTCTCGATGCGATCGCGCAGGGGGCGGACGTCGTCTTCGGATGGAAGAAGAAACGGCATGATCCCTGGCCGCGGCTCATCCTCTCGAAGGGCCTGAACACGCTGTCGCGCTGGATCATCGGCTCACCACTTCACGACATCAACGGGGGGTGCCGGGCGTTCCGCAGGCACGTCGCCCGCCGGATCGAGATTCGTCATCGGATCAACTTCGTCGGCGACGAGATCTTCGCGCGCTGCCGCATCGCGGGCTGGAAAGTCGCGGAGGTCGTCGTTCGACACTTCCCGCGCGAAGCGGGGAAGAGCATCCACCGGCCCTGGAAGATGCTGGGCACCGTCAGCCGGGTCATCCGGTATCTCTTCGATCTGCGCGCGGAGATCCGGCGCGCGGAGGCGTTGAAGCGTCTGGTCGGGGCGCGCTGAGCGCCGACAAAGTCATGGCGTCGATCGTGATCCTCGGTGGAGGGCCCACCGGACTCGGCGCGGCTTACCGGCTGCGCGAGCGCGGCGTGGACGACTTCGAGATCTTCGAGAGATCGGGCCAGGTCGGGGGCCTGGCCACGAGCTTCGCCGACTCCAAAGGGTACACGTGGGACGTGTCGGGCCACATCATCTTTTCGGGTTACCCGTACTTCAACGAGTTTCTCGAGAAGATGCTCGGTAAGGACGGCGTTCGCCGGATCGATCGTGAAAGCTGGATCAAGTTCGAGGATCGGTACGTCCGCTATCCTTTCCAGAACCACCTCTCGTCCCTTCCCGAGGAAGCGATGATCGAATGCTTGATCGGATTGATCGAGTCGCAGACGATCGACCGCGGTCGGGCGTTCCGTAACTTCGAGGAATGGGTCTACGCGAAGTTCGGCGCCGGAGTCTCGAAACATTTCATGGTGCCCTACAACGAGAAGGTCTGGGCGACACCCCTATCTCGGATGGGCTTCTACTGGATCGCCGAGCGGGTCAGCGTCGTCGACTGGAAGAAGGCGCTCGAGACGACCCTCCTTCCGAAGAACGTGGACTGGGGACCGAACGCGACCTTCGGCTATCCGGCGACCCGGGGCACCGTCGGTCTCTGGCTCGCGGTGCTGCCGCACATCGGCGACCGGATCCGCTATCGGAAACGGGCCATTTGCGTTGACGAGGAAAAGCGAGAGATCCGATTCGCCGACGGCTCTTCAGCGCGCTACGAAAAGCTCCTGACGACCCTTCCACTGGAAGCGTTCATCGCCCGTCTCGCGCACGCGCCCGAGAATGTACGGGAGGCCTCGAAGAAGCTCCTCTTCAATCGACTGTTCACGGTCGGGATCGGCTTGAAGCGTCCGTCCCCTTCTCCGAAGAACTGGATCTACTTCCCGAATCCCAAGACTCCGTTCTACCGGATGACGTACCTCTCCAACTATTCGCCCGACATCGTTCCGGGCGGAGACACATCGCGGTACTGCTCTCTTCTGATGGAAACGACGTACTCCCGCTTCCGGCCGCTGCCCGAGGGGGACTTCGCGAAGGCCGTGATCGACGGTCTTCTCGCCGAGAACATCCTCCAGCCCCCGGACCTGCCGCTCATCGAGTCGGTCTACCTGATCCACGCGGGGCATGCGTACCCGGTGCCGAGTGTGGAGCGGGACGAAGCGCTCGCGACGATCCACTCCTATCTCGAGTCGAAGGAGATCTAT
>DASXTN010000325.1:0-2255 GCA_036505435.1 Thermoanaerobaculia bacterium
TTTTCGGAGACTCCCCATCCGATCCGACGCGCGACCCGGATCGCCGTCGCCGCGAGAACCTCCCGATACGGCCGGTACGTCGACGCCTCGACCTCTGGCTCGACCTCGTGGTACGCGGCGACGACTCCCGACCGATCGAGCGCAACCCCGTCAGCGGCGGCTTCCCGGAGGAACGCCGACGCGATACCGTCCTCCCAGTCGATCAAAGTTCCGTAGCAGTCGAACGTGATGACGTCGAAACGGCCCGTCACGGGCGAGCTCTCGAGGCTTCCGCGAGATGGACTCCCGCCCAAACTTTCGGATCGATGAGCTTTCCCTCCGCCTCGCGCTCGCGCGTCCAATGCGTCAGCTGCGACACGGAGACGACGTGCACGCGGATCTCCTCCCTTTCGCGATCTCCCTGCTCACCCCCACGCCGCACACCGCGCGCCAGGTAGAAGCTCACGATCTCCGAGGACATACCGGCCGAGCCCGGTCCTCGGCCGAGGAATTCGAGGGTCGACGCCTCCCAACCGGTCTCCTCGCGAAGCTCGCGCCGAGCGGCTGTCTCGCGGTCCTCGGGGCCTTCGTCGCCGACGAGCCCGGCCGGCAGGCAGATGACGGACGCGTCCACCGCCGGTCGGAACTCTTCCACGAGGACGATTTGCCCGTGCTCGGCGAGCGCGACGACCATCACGGACTCCTTCGCGGTGCGGTGCTCGACGTACTCCCAGCCACGCCGCCTGCGGAAGGCGAGGTGTCGGCCTTCGAAGAGGACTTCGCTGTTCATGGGCAAGAGGTTATGCGCGAAGCCGGTTTTTCTGGCACGTGGATTGCCCCCTAGAGACCCTGAAAGAGTGTCCTATGGCTTCAACGGCGCCGAAACCGAGAGACACACCCCCGAAAGGCTTCCGTAAGCACAGGACGGTGCTCGGGAAGCTCGGACACGCCGGCTTCCACTTCTCCAAGCACACGCTCCAGATTCTGGCGTTCATCCTCGGCCTGGCGCTGCTCGTCATCATCGTGTCGTTCTTCGTCGACGAGCCGATGCGGCGTGCGATGGAGAAGAACATCAATCAGCGCCTGACGGGCTACACCGCCCGTATTCAGGATCTGGACTTCAACATCTTCAGCTTCTCGGTCACACTCCACGACGTCTCGATCCGTCAGGATGCCCACCCCGAGCCCGCAGTCGCTCTGCTCCCGCGCCTGCACGCGAGCGTCCAGTGGAGCGAGCTCTTGAAGCTGAAGCTAGTTTCCGATTTCCGGTTCGACCAGCCGCAGATCTACGTCAACCGTCCTCAGCTCAAGAAGGAGGCGAGCGACGAGATCCCGCTCCACAAGCGGGGATGGCAGGATGCGGCGTTCGCGGTTTATCCGCTGAAGATCAACCTCCTCCAGGTGAACGACGGAGCGTTCACCTACATCGACAAGGATCCGAAGCGTCCTTTGAAGCTGACGCATCTGTTCTTTCGCGCCAACAACGTCCGCAACATCCGTTCTCCCGAGCGGGTCTATCCGTCACCCGTCCACGCGGAGGGGATCATCTTCGGCACGGGCCGCGGCGAAATCGACGGACACGCGAACTTCCTCGCCGAACCGTACCTGGGATTCAACACGCTCGTCAGCCTCGAGAACGTTCCTCTCGATTACTTCCGCCCATTGCTCTCTCGCTCGAATCTGTCGATTCGAGACGGCTTCCTGACGACCCACGGCCAGGTCGAGTTCTCGCCGAACGTGAAGGTCGCGAAAGTCGAGGATCTGCTCATCGACCGGGTCGGGCTCGAGTACGTTCACACCGCGCCGACCGCACCGGCGGAGCAACGGCGCGTGGAGAAAGTCGGGAAAGAGGTCAAGGAGGCGAGCGACAAGCCGGGAATGCACATCCGGCTCGACAAGTTCGAAATCCGCGACAGCACTCTCGGAATCGTCAACCGCGCCAAGACCCCATCCTACCGGCTGTTTCTCGCGGGCACGAATCTTCAAGTGACCAACCTGACGAACAAGACGCGGGAGGGGCGCGCGGTCGCCAACCTGACCGGTCGCTTCATGGGCAGTGGCCGAACGGCCGCCCGCGCCACGTTTCGCCCTCTCCGAACGGGCGCGGACTTCGACCTCGACCTGAAGATCGAGGACACACAGATGACCGCCATGAACGACCTCTGGCGCGCTTACGGAAAGTTCGACGTGGTCGGCGGAGTTTTCTCAATTTATTCGGAGCTCAAGGTCAAGGATGGAAGGATCGACGGCTACGTCAAGCCGATCTTCAAGGACGT
>DASXTN010000326.1:0-2782 GCA_036505435.1 Thermoanaerobaculia bacterium
GATGCTCGGCAACTTCTCCTTCGGCGACTATTTCAAGGACGAGGCGATCCGCTTCGCCTGGGAGCTTTTGACGGACAAAGAGAAGGGCTGCGGCTTCGACGCGGAGCGCCTCTGGGCGACCGTCTTTCTCACCGATGACGACGCGGCGGGGCTCTGGCAGCGGTACCTTCCGAAGGACCGGATCCTGCGCTTCGGCGAGATCGAGAACTTCTGGGCGATGGGGGACACCGGACCCTGCGGTCCCTGCTCGGAAATCCACTACTTCCAGGGCGAGGACCTCTCGCAGAACACGCCCGACCGGGTCAATGCGCCCGGGGACGAGATCGTCGAGATCTGGAATCTCGTCTTCATGCAGTTCGACCGGGACTCGTCGGGCGAGCTTCGTCCGCTACCGCGGCCTTCCGTCGACACCGGGGCCGGACTCGAACGGCTGGCGGCAGTGCTCCAGAAGGTCGGAAACAACTTCGACACGGACCTTTTCGCCGGAATCCTTTCGACGTTGGGCGAGATCGTCTCGTCGGCCGGAGGTCCTCGGTATCGCGGCAACTTCGCCGTCGAGGATGCACCCTATCGGGTGATCATGGACCACGCCCGCGCGGCGACGATGCTCATTGCCGACGGCGTGCTCCCGTCGAACGAGGGTCGCGGCTACGTGCTCCGGCGCATTCTGCGGCGGGCGCTTCGCTACGGCCGCAGACTCGGCCTCCACGAGCCGTTTCTCCACCGGCTGACCACTCCGGTCGTGGACGTCTACCGCGGCGTCCACTTCGATCCGAAGGAGGCGGACGGGGCGGCCCGCCGCGCCGCCGACGTGATCCGTCCGGAGGAGGAACGCTTCGCCCGAACCCTCTCGGAGGGGGCGGACCGTGTCGGCGAAGCAGCGACCCGGGTGCGGCAGCGCGGCGAGTCCTTGCTCTCCGGAGAGACCGTGTTCCGGCTCTACGACACCTACGGGATTCCGGTCGAGGTCATCGAGGAGATCGCGGGTGACGAAGGGGTGTCGCTCGATCGTGAAGGGTTCGAAGCGGCGCTCGAGGAGCAGCGGCGCGCTTCGCGCTCGGCAGCAAAGTTCGACGCAACGGATGTCTCCGTCTACGACAAGCTCGATCTGCCTCCTGGCCACTCGGTCTTCCGGGGTTATCCCGAGAACGACTTCGTTTCGTTGGAGGGCGCCCGGGTCGTCGGCCTCGTCAAGGAGGGTTCGCCCGCGTCTCGGCTCGAAAAGGGAGAGACCGGTGAGGCCATCGCGGATCGCACGGTGTTCTATCCGGAAGGCGGCGGGCAGGTCGCCGACACCGGCACGTGGACCTGGGCGGACGGAGAGGCCGAGGTCACACACGTCTGGAAACCGCGCCCCGACACGATCGCGCACCGCGTGCGGGTCACGCGCGGGCGGCTCGAGCGGGGCGGGGTAGTCGACATGCGGGTTCCCGAATGGATCCGTCGCCGGACTCAGGCGAACCACACGGGGACACACCTGCTTCATGCGGCGCTGCGGAAGGTGCTCGGAGCGACCGCACGCCAGATGGGCTCCCTGGTCGCAGCCGACCGGCTTCGGTTCGACTACGCCTCGGGTGCCCCTCCGACGCCCGACCAGATCGCCGAGATCGAACGTCTCGTCAACCACGAGATCCTGCGGGACCGCGAGGTGACGAAATCAATTCTCCCGATGGAGGAGGCGCGCCGCCGTGGGGCGGATATGTTCTTCTGGGACAAGTACTCGGACCGAGTGCGGGTCGTCGAAGTGCCCGGTTTCTCGACGGAGCTCTGCGGCGGCTGCCACGTCCCGCGCACCGGTGAGATCGGCGCGTTCAAGATCGTTTCCGACAAGTCGCTCGCGGCCGGCGTGCGGCGGCTGGAGGCAGTGACCTCGCTCGGCGCAGTCGAGCTCCTGCGGAGCGACGAGGAGACCTTGAACCGGCTTTCAGCCGCGGCGCAGGCTCCGCGCGACGACTTGCTCGGTCGCTGGGAGGAGCGCGAAGAGAGGCTGAAGGCGCTCGAGCGCGAGGTCGCGTCGCTGAAGATCAAGCTCGCCTCGGGCGATTCCTCGAGCGAAGGGGGCACCGAAGACGTCGAAGGCGTTCGGCTCGTCACGCGCCTCGTCCCGGGCCTCTCGATCCAGCAGCTGCGCAACCTCTCCGATACTCTTCGCTCGCGGGTCAAGAGCGGGGTCGTCGTCGTCGGTACCTCCAACGACGGCAAGACCTCGGTTGTGACCGCGGTCACACCGGATCTCGTCGACCGAATACCAGCTTCCCGAATCGCCTCCCGGGTCGGAGCGGCTCTCGGCGGGAGCGGGGGCGGAAAGCGCGACCTGGCTCAGGCGGGCGGAAAACGGGAAGACCTTCTTCCGGCGGGGCTTCGCGCGGCCCGGGACGCGCTCTGGGACATCCTGACGGGCGCCGGAGAGCCGGCCCTCCAGGGCTGAGAGGCGATTCCGTCGGCCGCGGGACTATAATCGACCTCTCATTCGTTAAAGGATCCGCTCCAACTAACCGATGCGCTGGAAGATTCTCGTCGGCCTGTCGATTCTGTTTGCCTTCGCGGCGCCCGGCTCCGCCAAGGTAAGGATCGTGGTCCAGAACGGGAAAAAGGTCATCTTCAACGACGGCATAGGCGAGAAGCGGCCGCCGGGAGCGAAAGGTTCGAACGATCAGTGGCTCGCGGCCCGTATTTCGCGGCCTTCCCCGTACGACCCGCTCATCGCCCGCGCCGCAAACGACCATTCGCTCGATCCCCGCCTGGTCAAATCGGTCGTGCTCGTCGAGTCCGGGTTCAACGC
>DASXTN010000327.1:0-6158 GCA_036505435.1 Thermoanaerobaculia bacterium
GGCGCGGCGATCCCCATCGAGGAGCGTTCGCCGGGGGAAGTCCTCTCGTTTGCGGGCCATGCCATCGCGCCTGTGGGTGTCGGAGCGCGACATCCCGCGTTCGACGTGACCCCCGCCCGCTACATCACGGGGATCGTCACGGACGAGGGGATCTGCCGGCCGCCTTACGAGACGTCGCTTGCCGAGGCCGTCCGCCGCGCGGAAGAGGAACGTCGCGCCCGAGCCCGACCCTAGAGCTTTCTGGCTATAATGGCGTCATGAAGAACGCCAGAATCTCCGAACTCCGAGACAAGCTGTCCGAGTACCTCGCTCGCGTACGCGGGGGCGAGACGGTCATCGTGTACGACCGCGACACCCCGATCGCGCGAATCGATCCGATTGCCCCGGCGTCGAAAGACATCCCCGAGTGGGTGCTCGAGGCCGAACGTCGTGGAATCGCCACGCCGCCGAGGATCCGGGACGGCAAGACTCTTCCGATGCCGCCACCCAAACCGAAGAAGCCTCTCGACCTACTCGAGGCACTCCTCGAAGAGCGCCGTAGCGGTCGATGAGGTTCTGGGACTCCTCAGCGATTCTTCCGCTTCTCATGGACGAACGAACGTCCTCCAGCGTCGCGGCCATCTACGAAGTGGATGCTCGCCAGATCGTTTGGTGTCTGACTGAGGTCGAGACTGCGTCCGCAATCGCTCGACGTGAACGAGAGGGTCGAGAGGCTTTGGATGTCGATCGGGCTCGTTCGATGCTGCGGGTACTCACCGACCGCTGGGAGGAAGTCACATCTGTCCAGAGTGTCCGAACTCGAGCGCTTCGACTCCTCGGTACCCACAGCCTGAGGGCCGCGGATGCTCTTCAGCTCGCGGCTGCGCTCGTGTTCTGCGACGAGCGGACTGAGAGCCTGCCGTTCGTCTGCCTCGACGATCGGCTCGCCGAAGCCGCGCGAAGGGAGAGGTTCCCGGTCCTCCCCTGACGGGAAGCGCCATGCTCGTCCTCGGCATCGAAACCTCCTGCGACGAGACCTCCGTCGCCGTCCTGGACGGCGAGGGCCGGGTCCGGTCGAACATCGTGTCGTCGCAGCTCGCGGCGCACGCCCCGTACGGCGGAGTCGTGCCGGAGATCGCTGCGCGCGCGCACCTGGAGAACTTGCCGGTCTCGTTCGAACGGGCTTTGGAAGAAGCGGGAACCGACGTTTCCGGAATCGATCTCGTGGCGGCAACGGCAGGACCCGGTCTGATTGGCGCGCTTCTCGTGGGACTCTCCGCTGGAAAAGCGCTCGCGTTCGCGCGCGGAGTGCCGCTCGCTCCCGTCAACCACCTCGAAGGGCATCTGTTTTCGGCGTTCTTGCGCGCGCGAGGCGAGGCCGCGCTGCCGGTCGAGCTTCCGTTCCACGGGCTGGTGGTATCGGGAGGGCACGCAGAGCTCGTCCGGGTCGAGGAGAGCCGGATCGTTCCTCTGGCTCGCACGCGAGACGACGCGCCGGGAGAGGCGTTCGACAAAGTCGCGCGCCGGGCCGGGCTCGGCTACCCGGGCGGTCCCGTCGTCGATCGCATCGCCGCGCGCGGCAATGGGAGCCGATACGCTCTTCCCGTCGGCCGCGCGGGAGACGGCTCGATCGACTTCTCCTTCTCCGGGCTGAAGACGGCAATGCTCCGGGAGCTCGGGAAGCGCGGAGTGAGCGGCCGACCGCTCGAGCCCGACTCGGTCGATCCGGATCTCGTGGATCTTCTCGCGTCCTTTCAGCGCGCGATCGTCACGGCCCTTCTCGACCGCGTCGAGACGGTCTACCGGGAAGAGCGAATCCGCGCGCTCGCGGTCTCCGGAGGGGTCGCTGCAAACTCGGAGCTGCGCCGGACGTTTTCGGAATGGGGCACGGCGCACGGCGTCCCGGTGCTCTTGCCGGAGCGCGCCTTCACGACCGACAACGCGGCGATGATCGCGTTTGCCGGATTGTGGCGCTATCGCCGGAATGGTGCTCAGGACCCGGCTTCGGCGACGGCCCGATCACGGTGGCCATTAGGCAGCTAGTTGCAGTTTGCAGGAGGAACCTATGCTTCCTGTGACTTGTAACCGGAAACCTGAAACCGCTTCATGACCGACCGCCGCTTCATCCGCAATTTCTCGATCGTGGCGCACATCGACCACGGAAAGACGACGCTTTCCGATCGGATCCTCCAGCGCTGCGGCGCCGTCGCTGACCGCGAGATGCACGAGCAGATGTTGGACGACATGGAGCTCGAGCAGGAGCGCGGCATCACGATCAAAGCGCGCGCGGTGACGCTCCGATACCGGGCGCGCGACAGCAGCGAGTACGTCCTCAATCTGATCGACACGCCGGGCCACGTGGACTTCTCCTACGAGGTCTCGCGGTCGCTCGCCGCTTGCGAAGGCGCGGTTCTGGTCGTCGACGCGTCGCAGGGAGTCGAAGCGCAGACGCTCGCGAACGCCTACCTCGCGATCCACAACAACTTGACGATCGTGCCCGTGATCAACAAGATCGATCTGCCCTCCGCCGAGCCGGAGAAGGTCCGCGAGCAGATCGAGCAAGTCGTCGGAATCCCCGCGAATGACGCGGTGCTCACGTCCGCGAAACAGGGAATTGGCATCGATGAGCTTCTGGAGAGAATCGTTCGCGACGTTCCACCGCCCATCGGAGATCCCACCGCGCCTTTGAAGGCGCTTCTCTTCGACTCCTGGTACGACCCGTATCGCGGGGTGACCTCGCTCGTTCGGGTGGTCGAGGGCACGCTGGTGCCCAAGAGGAAGATCCGCGCGATCGGAACGGGCCTCGAAGCAGAAGTCGAGGAAGTGGGGATCTTCACGCCGGGGCGGCTCGCGGTGCCCTCGCTCTCGGTCGGAGAAGTCGGTTTCCTCTGGGCCAACATCAAGGACCTCCATTCGACGCGCATCGGCGACACGATCACGGAGGTCGACCGGCCGACCCGCGCGCCCCTCCCCGGATTCGCAGAAGCGAAGCCGATGGTCTTCGCCGGCCTCTTCCCGACGGAGGCGGACGACTACGCGAACTTGCGCGACGCAATGGAAAAGCTGCGGCTGAACGACGCGTCGTTCACGTTCCAGCCGGAGAATTCGACCGCGCTCGGTTTCGGTTTCCGATGCGGCTTCCTGGGACTGCTCCACATGGAAATCGTCCAGGAGAGGCTCGAGCGCGAGTTCGACCTGGACTTGATCACCACGGCGCCCGGAGTGAACTACCGGGTGACGATGACTCGGGGCGAGACTCTCGAGATCGTCAACCCGAACCATTTGCCTCCCCCGACGGTGATCGAGAAGGTCGAAGAGCCGTGGATCTCCGCGACCATCATCACGCGGGACGACTTCCTCGGAGGACTCTTGAAGTTATGCGAAGAGCGGCGGGGAGTGCAGAAATCGCTCGAGTACCTCTCCTCCAACCGCGTCGTGCTCGCCTACGAGTTTCCGCTGAACGAGGTCGTCCTCGACTTCTACGACAAGCTGAAGAGCGTCTCGAAAGGCTATGCGTCATTCGACTACGAGTTCGCCGGATACCGTGAGGGAGACCTCGTCAAGCTCGACATTCTGGTCAACGCTGAGCCGGTCGACGCGCTCTCGGTCATCGTCCACCGGGAAGAAGCGGCGTCCAAAGGAAGGTTGCTCGCAGCGAAGATGAAGGAGATCATCCCCCGCCAGATGTTCGAGGTGGCGATCCAGGCGGCGATCGGGTCGAAGATCATCGCGCGCGAGACCGTCCCCGCAATGCGCAAGAACGTGCTCGCGAAGTGTTACGGCGGCGATATCACGCGAAAGAAGAAGCTCCTCGAAAAGCAAAAGGAAGGCAAGAAGAGGATGAAGAGGGTCGGACGGGTGGATATTCCGCAAGACGCATTCCTGGCGGTCTTGAAGGTCGAATGAGCGCGGCCGAGACGCATGCCGAAGGAGACGAATCGGGCGGCCGCAAGGCGAAGCATTCGTCGGCACGCGAGTGGTACGAATCGCTTCTGGTCGCGGGCATCTTCGTCCTCTTCGTCCGGACGTTCGTCGTCCAGACGTACCAGGTTCCGACCGGCTCGATGGAAAAGACGATCCTCGTCGGCGACCATCTGCTCGTCAACAAGTTCGCCTATGCGGCGCGCCTCGAGAGCTGGGCGAAGCTCTTCCCTTACCGCGACGTCCACCGCGGCGACATCATCGTTTTCAAGAAGCCGGGTGACGACGTCAACCCCGGAAACGTGCTCGTCAAGCGCGCCGTCGCAGGTCCCGGCGACACGCTCTCCGTGCGCGACAAGGCGCTCTTCGTGAACGGGCGGCCCGCGGACGGTCCCGGTGTGCAGCACACCGATCCGGAGACGTACCCGAACGATCCGGCGATTCCCGAAGTGGCCCGGCGCCGCGATCAGTTCGGACCCTTTCGGGTGCCGCCGGACCACTGGTTCGGGATGGGAGACAACCGCGACAACTCGCTCGACAGCCGCTACTGGGGTCCTATCCCGCGCGGAAACATATTCGGCCGGCCGACGATCCTCTACTGGTCCTACGAGGCCGAACCGAATTCCCACGTCTGGCGCGGCCCGGCCGCGAAGATCCGACAGCTCGCCGACGTGGCGATCCATTTCTTCTCGCGGACGCGATGGAACCGGATGTTCCGGCCCGTGCGCTGACGGCGGAGCCCGACTCGGAGACCGCGGTGGAGCTGGGTGCAGCCGGCGAACCGCCGGGCGCGGCGATCTCCGACGCGATGGCATCGCATCCGCGGTCTCGCCCGCGGGAATATGCCGAGGCGATACTCGTTGCCGTGATCTTCGCGCTCTTCGCCCGGACGTTTCTCTTTCAAGCGTTCCAGGTGCCGACTTCTTCGATGGAGAAGAACATCCTCGTCGGCGACCACCTGATCGTGAACAAGTTCATCTTTGCGCCGCACGGCGAAGGTTTTCTCTCTCGGCTTCTTCCCTATCGGCGTGTCCGCCGCGGGGACATTCTCGTCTTCAAGTTTCCCGAGGATCCCCGCCGGGACTTCATCAAGAGAACGATCGCGCTTCCCGGCGAGACGGTCGAGATTCGCGACAAGTTGGTGTACATCGAGGGGACGCGGCTCGAGGAGTCTCAGGTCTATCACTCCGACGATCGGGTCTGGCTCGACGACCCGGCGCTGCCCGACTCCTATCGGCGGCGTGATCAGTCGCGGCCATTCACGGTTCCCCCCGGTTCATATTTCGCGCTGGGGGACAATCGCGACAATTCCTACGACAGTCGGTTCTGGGGGCCGGTTCCGACCGCGAATCTGAAGGGTCGCGCGATGTTCGTGTACTGGTCGTTCCCGCTCGAGCCGTCAGGGCATCGCTCCGTCCGGGAGCTCGTTTCGATCGCGCTCAACTTCTTTCGAAAAACGAGGTGGGATCGGACGCTGATGCCCGTCCGATGAGAAGATCGGGGTAAGATCTCAACAAGTTCAGGAGGAACCGAATGAGACGGAGGCGCGCGGCGCGCGGGGCCGGCAACATCGGTTGTGTGCTCTGGCTGATCGTTCTCGTCGCGGTCGGGCACGTTCTGTGGAAAGTCGTGCCGGTGAAGATCCGCTCGTCCGAGTTCTACGACGTCATGCAGGAGCAGGCGTCCTTCGGATCGATCAAGAGCGAGCACCAGATCCAATACGAGATCCTCCGCCGCGCCCAGGAGCTCAAGATCCCGGTCACGAAAGAGAATCTGAAAATCGTCCGCGACCGGCAGTCGGTGACCGTCGAGGCCCACTACTCGATCACGATCGAGTTTTTCGGCGGCGCTTACAAGTACGTCTGGAAGTTCGACCCGGTCGTGACACGGCCGACGTTCGCGGTGTGACGAAGGGTTACAGCCTTCGCCTCCGGGAATAGCTCCTCGGCACGCCGCGTTCGGCGGCTCGAGGAGGAAGATTTTCATGCGCGTCCTTCGTTCCATCCTGGTTCTCGCCGGCCTGTGCGCGTTCGCGGTTGCCGCCGGCGCCGAGGCTCCGGCGATCGGCGCCGCCGCGCCGAGCTTCCAGCTCACGACGCTCGACGGAAAGGCATTCTCGCTCTCGTCCGCGGCCAAGGACCACAAGGCCGTGGTTCTCATGTTCATCTCGACCCAGTGTCCGTACTCGAACGCCTACAACGATCAGATGAGGGGCCTGGCGAACGCATATGCCGGGCGGGGTGTTCTCTTCGTCGGCA
>DASXTN010000328.1:0-2041 GCA_036505435.1 Thermoanaerobaculia bacterium
AAGCCCGCGGGTCGAGTCCCCGGCCACGCAGGGACCTTTCGACTTCAGCCGCCGGGAGCCCAACGTGCCGCGCGGCGCGCCGCCGCCGCAGCCGACCATCACGCCGGCGCCTCAAATCCTCGTTCCCGGCGGCCTTCCGAACGATCCGTTCCGGCCGACGCCGAACCCGCGGGAGGCGATCCCGCCACAGCCGACGCCGGCGCCTCCGCCCGGCGGCGCTGCGTCCCAGAGCTCGGAGACCGTGGGGCCGCAGACCGACGCGGCGGCGATCGGGACTGGATCGAAGGCCGTGCTCTTCGACTTCGATCCGCCGGCGCTGTCCCTCGCGGCCGGTGAGCAGAAAACGGTTCTCGTGCGAGCGACGGGGGGAGATTCAGCGCCCGCGACGACGCTCGGGATCCAGTTCGATCCGGCGGTCGTCGCGGTCGTGGCGGTGCGGCCGATCCTGTCGGCCGGCGGGACCGGCGACGCAAACATCAGCGGCGGCCGAGTCGTGCTCGAGCTGCCGGGTGGGATCAGTTTGTCGGGAACGCGCCCGGTCGCCGAGATCACGCTTCGCGGCATGGGGGCGGGCCGCACGAAGCTCGCGTTCGAAAAGCCGTCGGGGGCTGCCGTCGTCGTCGCGACCGACGCGGCGGTGGAGGTCCGGTCTCCGTGATCGAACCCGTTTCCCGTTCCGCGTTTTCCGTTTCTCGCGGAGTCGGCGGCGGGTGCAGGCCCGCAGGGCCTGTCCCCGCGGCATCCTCGGGGGGCTTCACGATGGTCGAGATGGCGGTCGTCGCCGCGATGATCACGATCCTCGCTGCGATGGCGATCCCGGTCGCGAAGTACACCCTGAAGCGCCAGGACGAGCTCGAGCTGCGCTATCAGCTCCGTCTGATGAGAAACGCGATCGACAAGTACAAACAGTACTCGGACGCCGGACTGATACCGCTCGCGGGCGTCGCCTCGGAGGGTTATCCGCCCGACCTCGAGACGCTCGTGGAAGGGGTAGACCTCGTCGGGCAGCTGAACAAGAAGATGAAATTCCTGCGGCGGATCCCCATCGATCCGATGACCAAGAAAGACGACTGGGGGCTCCGTTCGTTCCAGGATGAGGCCGACTCGATCTCCTGGGGGGGAGACAACGTCTACGACGTGTACTCGCAGTCGAAGGGACGCGCGATCGACGGGACGTACTACAAGGATTGGTGATGAGACGAAAGACGGAGCAGGGCTTCACCCTCCTCGAGCTGCTGGTCGTCATGACCATCATCGGCATTCTCGCCGCCGTCGCGATCCCGGCGCTCCGCGACTCGCCGCAGCGAGCCCGTGAAGCGGCGCTGCGCGAGGACCTCTTCACTCTCCGCAGCACGATCGATCAGTTCCACGGCGACAAAGGCTACTACCCGCCCGATCTCGGGACCCTGGTCTCCGCGGGCTATCTGCGCCAGATTCCGACCGACCCGATGACGAAGTCCAAAGACACCTGGGTCGTCGCCTACGAGGAGCTCGAGCCGGAAACGGAAGCGGGGGCTGAAGCAGCGCCGCCGGAAGAGGCCCTCGCGCCCGGTATCATCGACGTCCACAGCGGCTCGACGGGAAAAGCGCTGGACGGGAGTTTCTACAAGGATTGGTAGCCGCGTGAGCCGTAAGCCGTGAGCCGGAGGACGCGAAGCGGTGCTGCCGGCTACACCCTGGTCGCCATCGTCATCTTCATCGCGATCTTGACGATCCTGATCGCCGCGGTCGGTCCATCCATATCGACCATCATGCGGCGAGAGAGGGAGGAAGAGCTCCTTTTCCGAGGCAAGCAGTACGCTCGCGCGATCGCCCTGTTCCAGCGCCGCCACGGCCGCTATCCGACTTCCTTGAAAGAGATGTGGGAGACCAAGCCGCGGACGACCCGGAAGCTGTGGAAGGACCCGATGTGCGACTGTGACGACTGGAAGCTCCTGATCCAGGGGCAGCCGGATTCCACACCGTTTCTCAACGAGAATGTCGACCCGAGCAACCGACCTCCTTCGACCTACGCGAATCTGCTCCGGCCGACCCCCACCCC
>DASXTN010000329.1:0-1643 GCA_036505435.1 Thermoanaerobaculia bacterium
GAGACGCGCGTCTGGCGCTCTCCCCGATCGAAGGCGCGATATCCCGCCGGATGGCGGATCGCCGTCGCCCCGATCGACCTCGAAGTCGAGATCGATCCATTGGTTTTCGATCAGGAGCTCGAGACGCCCGCGTCGACCGGCGTCACGTACTGGGAGGGCGCGTGCCGCGCGAAAGGCGTTCGCGCCGGAAAGCCCCTGACCGGCCGCGCCTACGTGGAGCTCACCGGGTACGCCGGTCGCGACGTGCCGGGGCTTGCCGGGATCAGCGGCTCGCCGGCGGCTCGGTCGGCTTCGATTTCGGTTGGTACTTCCACTTGCCCGTCGGCTTCGTCTCGACGGTCAGGAAGAAGTACTTGGCGTCCTTCAGATTTCGGTAGACGTAGGGGAAGCGGACGGTGAACGTATCTCGCTCCCCCTTGTCGAGATCTCCCATTTTGATCCCTCCGCTGCCGGCCGCCAGCATCGTCCCGCTCTCGTCGAAGATCGCCAGCGCGACGCCGACTTCCTGATCGCGCGCGGAGTTGTTGTCGACGCGTACGACCGCCTTCGCGCTCGAGACCCGAAATGGCTTGAACGTGTCGCCGAAGTCGAACCGGATCTCCGAGATCGCGATGTCGTTCCAATCGAACCGAAGCCGCTGGATGCCGTTCACCGGCGACCAGTTGAACTTTTGGGTGACGATTTCTGCCGAAAGCAGCTGGGAGAAGAAGAGCGCCGCGATGACGAGGGGGAACCGACGGACCATGAATTTCACCTCCGGTTCGAGGGTAGCACGTCGCTCTCCCTGGGCCGGCGAGGCTTAGATATCGGAGAGAGGCAGTCCGGAGGCGGGGTTGAAATCCGGCGGCCGCGGGGGCGTGCGCGGGTGACGCAAGCGGCTGTGGCGATAGCCGTACAGGAAGTAGATGACGGCGCCGACTCCGAGCCATGCGACGAACCGCCACCACGAGGACGGCGGCAGGTAATAGATCAGACCGAGGGAGCAGACGACGCCGAGCGCCGGCAGGAGAACGGGGCCGAAGGGGACCCGGAACGGGCGCTCACGATGGGGGTCCTTGAACCGCAGGATGACGATCCCGATGCAGATCAGGATGAACGCGAAGAGCGTTCCGATGTTCGTCAGGTTGACCATTTCGTCGAGAGTCGTGAACATCGCCGTCACGCCGACCGCGACGCCCGTCAGGATCGTCGTGACGTGAGGCGTGCGGAACTTCGGATGGACTTTCGCGAACGTGGGCGGGAGCAGTCCGTCGCGCGCCATCGCAAAAAAGATCCGTGGCTGCCCGAGCTGGAAGACGAGCAGGACGGCGGTGTGCGCGACAACGGAGCCGAAGGCCACGACACCGACCATCCAGTTCGGCATCGAGACGTACTTCATCGCGAGCGTGAGAGGCTCGGCCTGCTCCGTCGAGAGCGTCTGCCTGAGCGCAGGGTAAGGGATCATTCCGGTGAAGACGGCGGAGATCAGGATGTAGATGACCGTGCAAACGATGAGCGACCCGATGATCCCGATCGGCATGTCCCGTTTCGGGTTGCGCGCGTCCTCCGCCGTCGTGGACACGGCGTCGAAACCGATGTAGGCAAAGAAGACGATCGCCGCGCCGGCGGCGATCCCGGAGAACCCGTTCGGCGCAAACGGCGTC
>DASXTN010000330.1:0-2224 GCA_036505435.1 Thermoanaerobaculia bacterium
AGACGTCGAGGAGGCGATCGAGCGTCCCGAACCGGGGCGATGTCTTACCGTCCTCAATCAGCGAGATCGTCGTCTGCGAGATCCCAGCCCGCCGACCGAGCTCGCGCTGGCTCAGTCGAGCCTTGTCTCTCGCGTACCGGAGAAGGCTTCCCGCGTCCACCCGGTCATCATATCAGTTAATCATTATCATTACTATTAACTAAATTATATCAAATCAATAAAGTCTATTAGATCTCCCGAAGCGCAGTTGTGATCTTGAGCCGTGCGGCGCGGGCGGCCGGGAAGAACCCTCCGAAGAGCCCCATCGCGAGAGAGAAAACGAGTCCTCCGGCCACGAGCTGCGGCGTCAGCCGAAAGTTGAACAGGATCTCGGAAAAGGTCCGAAAGTTCATCGTGCCGGTCGGCTTCGTGATCACCAGGTTGAACAGCACGAAGGCGAGGGCGGTCCCGAGGATGCCGCCAATGAGGCACAGGAGAAGCGCCTCCACCACGAACGAGAGCAAGACCGAGCGCCGCGAGAAGCCTATCGCGCGCAAGGTCCCGATCTCCCGGATACGCGCCGAGACCTGCGCGTACATCGTGTTCATGGCCCCGAAGGACGCCCCGATCGCGGTGAAGACGCCGACGAGGATCGCGAGGATCTTGATCGGCGCGCCGGTGACCATCTGCTCCTCGAAGTACTTCTTCTCGGTTTTGCCCTCGAACTTCAGACGCTGGTCCCCCTTGACCGCCTCGATGTAACGCTGCGCGGAGTCGCGATCCGCGGTCCGCACGTACACGATCGAGTAGATTGGCCGCTTGCTCTGTGCCTGCAGGTCCGCCACGTCGGTCCAGATTTCCGAGTCGTAGGCGGAACCGGAAGCGTCGAAGTAGCCCACGATCTGCCAGCGGTAGCTCCCCGACTTCAGCGTTTTCCCGATCTCGACGTTCGCGATCCGGGTCGGAAGGACCCTTGAGACGATCGCCTCGTTCGTTCCAGGGCGGAAGGTCCGTCCTTCGACGATCCGGATGGAGGGGCGCAGCTCCATCCCGATCTGCGAGGTCCCACGCACCTGGACGTTGGTGCTCTTCCCGTCCTGTTTCGCGATGTTCACGAGCGTCAGGAGCTCCGGAGAGACGAGCGGATGGCCCTCCGCGTCCCGCTCGATGCCGGGAAGCGACCGAATGAGCTCGGCCGAGTCGCGCGAGACGACGCTCTGCATCTCCGCCTGCGAGCCGACACGCATCGTGACGACGTTGCGATCCGAGGCGTTCGTCGAGAGCGTCCGCGTCACGCCGCTCCAGAGCGACAGCACGAAGAGGAAGACGGTCACGACGAGGCAGATCACGAAGACCGTCATCCCGGTCGAGACCTTCCGCACCATCAGGTTCCGGATGTTGTACTTGAGCGGGATCGCCATCAGACCACCTGCCTCAAACCGTCCACGATGCGCACCTGCGAAGACCGGATGGCGGGAACGAAGCCCGCCAGGACCCCCACCCCGACCGAAATCCCGAAGGCGGCGAGCAGGACCTGCCAGGTGACGCGGAAGTTGAGCAGAAAGGGGGCCATCGGCGTCGTCTGCATCCCTTTCACCATCCCCGGAATGAGGATGAACTTCGCCAGCACGACCCCGACGATCCCTCCGAGCAGCGACATGAGGACCGACTCCGAGAGGATGAAGGACAGCACGTGCGTCCGGCGGAAACCGAGCACCCGCATGACCGAGATCTCGGTCACGCGCTCGCGGGCCGACATCGCGACGGTGTTGGCGACGATCAGCGTCACAGCGAAAAGGATCACGAGGGAGATCCACCGGATCAGCCCCTTGATGTTGCCCATCATTTCCATGAACGAGGCTTGGAACTGCTTCTCGGTCATCGTCTTGGTCGGCGCGTCGCTGTTTTCGAAGGTCCGGTCGATCGCGGCGGTCACGCGTGGCAGGTCGCCGGCCGAAGCGACCTTCAGGTAGTAGATGCCCGTGACGCGATTCGCGCCGAACCACTGGGCCTGGTTCAGATACTCGTTCTGGAAAAAGATGTTGGACTCGTCGCCGGCGTTGTACTTTCCGATGAGGATGAGGTCGAGCGTGACCGGAATGTACGTCCCGCGGAGCTGGATCCGATCCCCCTTTTTCCAGCCGAACTTCTCGACGAGTTTCTCGCCGGCGACGAACCCGTCGCGCGTCGCCTTCCACTCGGCATTCACCGCGGGATCGATGGTCGCGTCGTCGAAAATCTTGTC
>DASXTN010000331.1:0-4207 GCA_036505435.1 Thermoanaerobaculia bacterium
TAAAAAGCTCCCGGGTCGGGGTGGGCCCGCCCGGGAAAAAAAGCCCCGGGTCGGGGTGGGGCCGCCCGGGGAGCGAAAGGAGGAGGT
The DNA here is from genome assembly GCA_036505435.1 of Thermoanaerobaculia bacterium. Lineage (GTDB taxonomy): Bacteria > Acidobacteriota > Thermoanaerobaculia > UBA5066 > Gp7-AA6 > Gp7-AA6. The sequence continues at coordinate 88 of DASXTN010000331.1, forward strand.
TGAGGCTTTTGGTCCTCGCCGGTTTGGAATAGCAATCGCGCCGCCACGGGTGGCTGGATGAAGAAGTCATTCCACTGCAATAACTTGGTGGACGCCGTGCGCGACGAACTGACCAGAATTGTCAGCGCTTCGCTGGAATTTGTAACGCGGTTTGTTGGAACTGTCAGAAGGACTGGGGGACTTCGGACCGACGTCAGAGCTGCGAGCGCAGGGGCAGGAGCAGCCACTCGGAGAAGCGCTCCGCGATCGACCGGTGGTTCCACTGCTGGAGGGTGTACCGGCGCGAGCGCGTCAGGTCTTGTTCGAAGGTCTCCTCGAGGCGGCGCGCGATGCCCGGGTCGAAGACCGCGAGGTCGATCTCGTCGTTGTAGCGGAAGGATCGGTTGTCGAAATTCGTGGAGCCAACGGTTGCGAAGAGACCGTCGACGATCATCGTCTTCGCGTGCATCATGGTCGGCTGATACTCGAAGATCTTCCCTCCCGCGCGGAGGATCTCCCCGAACGATCTCCGACCGCTCGCTTTCGTGGCGGGTACGTCGTTGATCGGACCCGGCACGAGGATCCGGACGTTCACCCCTCGCTGGCTCGCCGCGACGAGCAGAGCGACCGACGGGGGGTTCGGAACGAAATAGGAATTGGAGATCGCGATCGTTCGCTCCGCGGCGGAGATCGCGACGGAGTAGAGCGTCTCGCTGGCGGAGCTCGCGGGTCGCGGATTCGACGGCACGACCGAGGCGAGAACCTTTCCGACGGCGGGCAGCTCGGGAAAGTATTTCTCACCGACGAGCAACTCTCCGGTGACCTCGGACCAGTTGTCCTGGAATGCCGACTGCATCTGCGCGACGACCGGCCCTTCGACCTGGACTACGGTGTCGCGCCAGTGCTCGGGGGAGTCGGCGTTCCCATCCCATTCCTTCGCGATCCCCACGCCGCCGGTGAATGCGACTCTTCCGTCCACGACCAGAATGCGCCGGTGGCTGCGCCCGTTGATGACGTCCAGCATCCAGGGTCGAATGGGCCGGAAGTACTCCACCCGGCAACCGGCCCGACGCAGAATCTCTAGGTCGCTTTTGGCCAGCCGCTTGGGCGATCCGACGCCGTCGAGCAGGATACGGACTTCGACACCCTGGCGGGCGCGCTCCGTCAGCGCGTCGCGAAAGCGCGTCCCCACGTCGTCGCTCCAGAAGATGTAGGCCTCCAGGTGGATCGATTCCCGGGCGGAAGAGATCGCGGCGAGCATCGCCGGAAAGAACTCGACCCCGTTCTCCAGAACGGTCACGCGGTTTCCACCGACGATGCTCGGACGGTCGAGCGCCTGCGTGGAGGCGAGAAAGGTCGCGTCGCGCACGCCGAACGAGTGCGGAACGTCGTAAGGAACCTCCCTCGGCCTGTTCAAGAGCGAGATCGCGACGGAAAGGGCGAACGCCGCCGCCAGCGCGAGAAGGTAGATCTCGACCCGGATTCTGTAAACTCTCGGTTTGCGCGGGGTGCGTGGCTTCCTTCGGATCTTCATCGACGTCTGCGGGCTAACGTTTCGCCTTCATGACGTCCGGCTGGACGAACGCGCGGCTCGCGCAGGGGCGCACGAAGCAAAGATATACCGCGTGATTTCTTTGAATCGACCGGCCTCCCGTGCGCCGCGCGCCGTCGCCCTCCTCCTGCTCCTCGTATCGCTGACGGGCTGCTCGTACCTCTTCGACGAAAAGCGGACGAGCTACATCTACAAGCCGGACTACGGCGTCGACAGCCCGGAGTTCCGTCGCTCGCTCGACGCGCTCGGCACGGAGATGGTTCCGAACAACCGCGCCGTGCTCCTTCAAAACGGCGACGAGTTCTTCCCCGCGATGCTCGACGCGATTCGTTCTGCGCGCGCGAGCGTCAACATGGAAATGTTCATCTTCAACAAAGGCAAGATCGCCCGGGAGTTCGCCGACGCAATGGCGGCGAAGGCGCGCGAAGGTGTGGAGGTGCGGCTCCTGCTCGACGACTGGGGATCGCATCCCCACGAGCTGGCGGACCTGATGGAAAAGGCGGGCGTGAAACTCCGCTGGTACAAGCCGCTTCGCATCTATTCGATCTACAAGATAGGCAAGCGCACGCATCGCAAGATCCTGACGATCGACGGCCGGATCGGCTTCACCGGCGGAGTGGGGATCGATGACCGCTGGGTCGGCGACGCCCGAAACCCGAAGGAGTGGCGCGAAACGATGGTCCGGGTGGAGGGCCCCGTCGTCGCGCAGCTCCAGTCGGTCTTCATGGAGGACTGGGTCCACACGACCGGAGAAGTGCTGCACGGCGAGCGGCAGTTCCCCTCGATTCCCGACGCCGGGGCGATGCTCGCGCAGACGATCTCCTCGTCGCGCACGGACTCCAGTTCGAAGGCGAAGCTGCTCTACTACATGGCGATCCAGGCCGCCCGGAAGAGCATCCTGATCGAAAATGCTTATTTCGTCCCCGATCGCCAGATCCGCCGGGGTCTCGTCCACGCGGTCGCTCGGGGAGTCGAGGTGCGCGTGATCGTCCCGGGCCCGCACATCGACATTCCCGTCATCCGTATGGCATCCCGATTTTTCTACGGCGAGCTCCTCGACGGCGGAGTCCAGATGTTCGAATACCAGCCGACGATGATTCACAACAAAGTCATGATCGTGGATGGGATCTGGACGACGATCGGTTCGATCAATTTCGTCAACCGGTCGATGAAGAAGAACGCGGAAGCAAACGTCGCGATTTACGACCGCGGCTTCGCTTCGATCGTCGAGAAGATGTTTCTTTCCGACCTCGAGAAGAGCGAGGCCTTCACACGAAAGAAGTGGAAGAAGCGCGGCCTTCTGTCGCGGCTCGGCGAAACGGTCTTCTGGCTGTTCTCCGAGAATTACTGACCTTGTCGAGCCTCTATGCAGCCGGCTCGGGAAACCTCGGAGGATTCGCCCCAGCTTTCCTTCTTGCTCGGCGCGTCCTTCGCTCACCGACCGCGGCACGCCTCTCCCCGCGAGTCGGCATCCCCGCGAGAGCATCCGTCAGCTTCGCGTACCAGTCCTCGGTCTCTTCCGGCCGGCACTCGTGGACGACCTCGCTTCCGTTCACACTGGTCTCGACGAGCCGCTGCACGCGCTCTGCTTCCTCCCGGCGGAGCGCCCGCGAGAGCCGAGCGGTGCATCGGACCTGCCCCCGCGAGCCTCGCCTCCAGGCGTTCTCGATCTTGAAACCGGCGACTCGGGCGAAGAGCGGGATCACCATGGCAGAGACAAAAGCAAGAGGCAGGCCATCGCTTCCTTCACAAGAGGCGGGATCAGAGACGCTTTGGCCCGATCCCATCCTCACTCGGGCGTAACATTCGGGTCGACATGCTCGAAAACCTGCTCCCCCTGGACCGTCCGCTCGTGGTCTTCGATACCGAGACGACAGGAACCAATCCCCGAATGGACCGCATCATCGAGATCGCGTGCGTCAAGGTCTACCCGGACGGCCGGCAGGAAGAGTGGGTCAGGCGATTCAATCCTGGCATTCGGATTCCCGCTGCGTCGACGGCGGTTCATCGTATTCGCGACGGGGACGTGGCCGGCCTTCCGCGTTTTTGCGATTATGCCGGCGATCTCGCCGTGTTCCTCGAAGGCTGTGACCTCGCCGGTTACAACATGACGGGGTTCGATCTGCCGGTTCTCCGAAACGAGTTTCATCGCGCGGGAATCGCCTTCGATGTGTCGAGCCGCCGGCTCCTGGACGGCCAGCGGATCTTCTTCGCACGGGAGCCGCGGAACCTCTCGGCGGCAGCGCGCTTCTACTGCGAGCTGGAACACGACGGCGCGCACGGCGCTCTGGCTGACGCCCGCATGACGCTCCGGGTCCTCGCCGGACAGCTCGATCGCTACGGCGATCTGCCCCGATCCGTCGCGGAGCTCCACGACCTCTTCTGTGCCGGCATCGATCAGGACATGGACCCCGAGGGGCGCATCCGTCTCATCAATGGCGAACCGACGATCAATTTCGGTCGACACCGCGGCCGCACGCTGCGCGCGCTCTCACGCGAGGAGCCGGGAGTCCTCAAGTGGATCTTGAAGGGTGATTTCTCTCGGTTCGTGAAGGAAATCGTCGACAAATTCCTGCCGAAAGACGAAAG